>JBLFWS010000162.1:0-7851 GCA_047611865.1 Chlamydiales bacterium | reverse complement strand
AATTATAGGTTTTTATTTAAAAAAGTTCAATAAAATTATATTAAATACCGTTAAATAGTCGCATTTAGTACTTGTAGAACCTATTTGTAGTAGTTTAGTTTTATAAAGTAAATGCTCAGATATCTAAGCAGGTTAGTCAAATTAAACATTTAATTTGACTGCCTAAGCCCCAATACTATATATTCCGCTAGCTAAAGATTCTCTATGAGGTAGGGAACATTTTTACCTAGAACATTCATTATTGGAGCTTGATATGACATCGATAGCCCCCTCAGATGCCAGCGCCACAAGAAAGAGGCTTGAATTGGCCTTTGATACAGAAGATGGCGCTAGACCAGCCAAAAGACGTAAGTTTGATGACCCAGTAATTCGTCAGATTGCATCTATCGTCCAAATTAGAAATAGTCAGGAAGCTAAAAAGAACACAGTGTGGATGAATAAAAGGGACGTTTGTCATCTATTTTCTGTGGAAGAGAGAGATGCTAATCTGGAGGAGGTGCCGAGATATGTCCGAGTTGCCGACCAAGTATATCAGATTTCTATTCAAGCATGGCTACAGCCAGGAATGATTGGGATGAATTCCACCCAAATAGACAATTCTTGTAATGGTGTTAATGATGAAAAAGTTGTCATCTGTGCCTTTAAGAATGAGGAGCAGGTAGAGCCACTGGCTAGCGCGGTTTTCAATATTGAGTATGAATCACCCCCCGAGAAGAAGCAGGATCAGCCAGCTCAAGTTTTCCATGTGCAAGAGTTACGTGATATGTTTGACGAATTGTATTGCGGGCAATTTCTGAGTAGTGGGCAATCTATTTTTATTGATCACCCTAGTGGTACTATCGAAGTGACTTTGAAAGAAATGAATCTTGGGGCTTCAAGTGCTCCATGGCCGTCGAGTAATCACTTAAGTCGCATCGGAGAAAATACTCGGCTGGATTTTCAGACAGAGAAGAGTTCGGGTATTGTTTTAGTAGATAAAGTCGTTGCAGATGATATCGACACCTTTCACTTTACGATCAAATCTGTGGTAGAACGACAGGATGAAACAGTAGCAATGAATGCTAGAATGCGAAAAAGACGGGGGAAATCCTCGGAAGACTGGAATACGGGTAAAGGAAGCCTGCCACTTGTAGTGACATTTGATGATCTAGAGAAGAAGCTTAAAGATAAGCTCAGAAATGAGAATATTTGCCCGGGAAATAGTGTGAAAGTGAATCATAATGGCTATGATATAACCGTAGAGTTTAATGATGTGACATTTTGCGAAGATCGGATTGTTGAAGAAAACTTACTTTCAGAAAAGTTTCACCCATATGAGAAGGTCTTTAAGCTTGAATCAGATGGTGATATAGAAATTGATGGTTGCAGTGACGTTGTCATAACAGAGGATACGGACGAGAGTTATCAGGCTGATGAGATGCGCTTTGAAGTTGTAAAGTATGAGGAGTCTTCAAAATCTGGTGAAAATACGAATACCTGGCTAAGTGTGGCAGAACTTAAGCAACACATCCTGGATTTAGGAGTGGACTTTGTCTGCAAGCAACGTTTTTCAGTAAAGTTGTCTACCGGTACGTTTTTAGTAGAACTGGTAAAGACCAAGTCTGCAGAGATTGGAGAGGATGACTTTATTCATGAAAGCTTTTGGTATCCAGGGGATGAAACGGAGATGAAGTTTAAAGTAGGCTCTTCTTTGGAGGTTTCTCTTGTAGATAACGCAGAGACAGCTCCAGCCGAGTCTGTAAATATTACGGTCGATATCCCTCGACCAAGGCGTGCGTTCTTTGATGATGATAATGAACCATTAATGCTGACTGAAGCTGATCTGCAGGAATTGCTTAATGAGGTATTGCCTAATGAGTTTTCATCAGGGCAGAAGTACACGGTAACAACAGAGGATGATAAGGAGCTGACTTTTACTCTTTCCAATGTAGCTCTTGCTGAAAAGAAAGATGATGAAGTGCAGTCTTATGGTGTCTTAAGTTCTAAGACGGAAGATACGAAGTTTAACTTTACATCAGCAAATGGGGACAAGCTGATTATCACCAAAGAAGCCCCTGTTATTACAACGGTGAATACAGAGAATGCCATGGAAGGACTTGGCCTTGGAGGACTTTCCGGACAGTTCAAGACGCTTATCAGGACAATTCTATTGTCTCGTGGGCCAATGAAAAAAGAACTCGAAAGAAGGGGAGTTAGGCCAGTAAAAGGAATGCTTCTTTATGGTCCTCCAGGAACAGGAAAGACGACGCTCGCTCGGAATCTGGGAAAGGTCTTAGGATGTGATGAGAGTAGAGTACAAATGATTGCAGGTCCTCAAGTATGGAACAAATGGCTTGGGGAATCTGAGGCTAACATCCGTAAGCTCTTTGCTCCAGCACGTGCAGCATCGGATAAACTAAAAGACAAAAGTCCTTTGTATGTTGTGATTATTGATGAGATAGAGGCCATACTCGGAAAGCGTAGTGATAAAGAACAAAGGCATACCAACAGTGTTGTGGATCAGTTCTTAGGAGAGCTTGATGGCTTAAAAGGATTGGACAATATTCTTGTTGTTGGCTTGACCAATCACCGTACCATGCTTGATCCTGCCATATTGCGTTCTGGACGTTTCGATGTGCAGATTGAAATTGGTATACCTGATACTCAGGGACGTCAAGAAATCTTCCAGATACATACAAAAACGTTGAGGGAAGAAGGCTTGATAGCAAAGGATGTGGATTTTGATGTTCTTGTGAGTAAAACCAAGGATTGGACCGGAGCCGATATTGAAGGTCTTGTGAGAAAAGCTGTCTCCTACTCAATCGACCGGTTGAACAGGCTGGAATTCGATGGCGCAGAGGTGGGTGATCCTAAAGAGGGCAAAATTACCATGAGAGACTTCTTTGAGGCTTTATTGGAAATGGATATGAAACCGAAAGATGATGGACCTCCTCCGGGGATGTATATCTGATCGAATTCGGTATAGAGTGTAGGGCGTGTCTTTAAGATCTTGAAGCACGCCCTCGTTTAATGCCCTCTGGATGAGAGTATATTCATTCAGGTCGATGATCTTATCTGTTAGGTAATTTTAACATGATTTATATTATCGGACGTTGCAAGAGAGCCCCCTCTCTAAATGCGTTGTATGACTATTTACAGATGCTAAATTGAGCTAAAATGTACTCCTGGAGTCAACTTCAAAAGTAAATTGAATGTTTTTTTTGGGAATGTCGCCTATAGGCTTCGCAAAATGTCGCCTATGTGTTACAATAAAGCTGTGGAAGAAGAGATCGCGATTGAAATTTACGAATCTGACATCGGAAAATGTCCTTATCTCGAATGGGAGCGTGCTCTAACCCGTGAAGTTCGAGCGCATGTAAGGAAAAGGCTAAACCGAGTTCGTCTTGGCAACTTTGGGGACCATAAGTCCCTTGAAGGGGAAAAAGGCCTTTACGAATTAAGAATGCATTTTGGTTCGGGCTTTCGTGTCTATTTTGGTAAGAAAGGAAATAGGGTCGTAATCCTTCTTTGTGGTGGAGATAAGGGAAGCCAAAGGCGAGATATTGCCAAAGCAAAAAAATATTGGGGTGATTGCCCTTAACTAAATAGGAGTTTTATTATGGGAAAAACAATAAAATATAGAGATCATCTTAGTGATTCTTTGGGAGATCCGGAAGAGGCTTCAGCCTACCTTAACGCTTGTCTTGAGGATGAAGATGTCCGTGTTTTTCTTTTAGCTCTTAAAGATGTTGCGGATGCAAATGGTGGAATGAGTAAGCTAGCTGAGGAGTCAACGTTGAATCGTCAGAGTCTTTATAGGGCCCTCTCAAAGAGCGGAAACCCCAAGCTTGTAAGTATTTTGTCTATCTTGTCAGCATTTGGACTTAAGATATGCATACGTCCTTCCCATAAACAAGATGAGCTTTTGAGTAGTGATGCCTAAGGAAATGTTATATTACAGAAATATTCTATTTCACCTTTTTTGCAACATAACAGACATTATTCAACGTTCTAACGACTAATCCCTCTCATCTTAGATAGGATATAGCTTAATGTCCGATGGCTTTTTCTAAAGTGTGCATGATGAATGAATTTAAGCTCTCTTTGTGCTTGGTAGCTTCAATTACAAGTTGAGCATGAAGATCCGGATAGAGACGAAGATTGAACTTTCCTGAATAGGGTTTTTCAGGCTTTTCGCCGCGCTCTTTGCAAAAATCAAGGTAATCATTGACTGAGTCCTTAAAAGCCTGCTCAAGCTCCTTGACGCTTTCTCCCTGGAAGGTAATGACATCATTAATTCCGACAACGTCACCGTGAAAAATCTTGGCTTCATCGTCGTAAACGGCGTGACCAGCGTATCCTTTGTATTTCATCATAGTTTAACTCCTGCATTTTTTAGATACTGACGTATAGATTTCAAAGCACCTTTATCTGTTTCTTTTTCAGGATGAGGTCTGTGGAATACAGCTTTAACGTTGTTCAGTGCTATCCTGACTCGAGACCCGGAGCCTTCGGTAATTTCGGCTCCAAGAGCGATAAATAGATTTTCAATATCGTCCCAAATGACATTTGACAGAACGGGGTCTTTAAATACCGACTCGAGAGTCTTCTTGTGCTTTCTCTTCACGCCTTAATGGTACCGTAAAATAGTACCATTTGTCAAGAAACTTCATTTTAGCCTCGAAAAAGGAGATAATACGCCCTATCAAAGGAATAAATGGTGAGACATAACCAGAGGTATCGGAAGTAATTTTATACTACAAGAAATCTTGAAAAGGCCCCAGACATTTGTTTACATAAAATCACATTTTCTGATCCAAGAAATAAAAGCTGGTATTATTTTGGCATTATCAATTTATGCTATGGGAGAGCCAAAGTGAATCGGAAAAACCTGCTGCGAAAAATAGCCTACTTGGAATTTGCTTCCGAGCAACTGACAACAGAGCTTCAATATGTGGATAAGCTAATGCGTCTCATCGGTTTCCCGGAAGGTTTGGAAACTTTAAAAGTTGTTGCTCATGAAGTCATTCTAGAAGAAGATGAGGAAGAAAGTGATTCTTAACGGTTCACGGTAAAGAGGGGGAAATTGAGTAAACTAGAAGTTGTAAGAAGCTATATTGACACCTTCCATCAAGGTGAAGGAGTCGATCAGCTCCGTAATATATTTGCTGAGGACCTGATCTTTAATGGACCGTTGCTGCAAACAAACTCATCAAATGAATATATATCCAAGTTGGAGCAGGACGCGCCCAGAAATTGCAGTTATGAGATCCTTTATGAATTTGGAAAAAGAGAGAAGCTAACATTTCGTTTTTTTTAATGACAGAGCTTCGGGCATACGATCGGGGCACTAAGTATTAAAAAAAACATTTTACACAGAGAAAAAAGAGCCACAGAGGAAAGAAACAAGGCAATAATTTTCTCCGCAGATTATCTGCTTTTTCTTGATGAAGAAAATATTTTCTCTGTGTCTCCATCCCCTCTGTGGTTAAAAAATTCTTTTTTATATTTGCTGCTTCGTTCATACGATACATGCCCGAAGGTTTTCTTACTTCTTAAGACATCGCATAAGAAGCCTTTGTCTTTTCTGATTTTTGCAAAGTGTAGGAACCTTTGCAAAGACAGATTTGACCTTTGTCATTTCCCTGAAAAGCTGTGATAAGAGAATTTTTGTATCTTGCTATGGCAAGATCTCCCTTATTGGAAATCGCTTTGATAGGAGTTTGTACAGACCACCCAGCCTCGGCAACGGTTCCGTAACCATTACTTGTTGTGTTCTGATCACTTGCGTTGTAAGAGATCTTTAGTTTAGCGGTCATGACTCCTGCAATGGAAAATGTTTCCGTCATTAGCTCTGCGTTTGTTGGATTGTTATGCATCAGGTGCATGACACCATCGAGTTCTGCAACTGCCAAGGGGCCTGCCGCTTTATAAGGAACTCGTAATGGCTCATCTTCTTTTGGCATCACAGGATTTGCTCCATGAGAAAAATGTGCAACAGGGAAGCTACTTGGTGACCATGCACCCATTGTTGTATCATCATAGGGACCGCCATAGGTACTTGGCTCTACTTTAACCACATTGTATGGAGCTGTGTTATAGGTGCAGACCTGCATGCTTTCCTGACCTGTGGTTTTAAAGATCAGGAATATAGAAGGGCCTATAGCTCCCAATGTCAGATTTCCATCAGTGAATTGTCCTGTGGGCAGCATGCCACCCCATTTTTCATTTTCATAAACCATGTATTGAATGGCGTTTGTGTTGTCCCGCCAGGCAAGCATAAATGAGTGGTGCCCATATTCTAAAATGGCGGGTTTACCCACTACATCAGCAGCAAGTGACGTGGGAGTGGACCAGCCGGAGTCTTTTGTATATTCACTTACGATGAGTTCATCGTTTTTGTTCACTGCACTGAGCATTAAATGATCACCACAGGAAGCCATAGACAGACCGCCTTGGAATTGGATGTCAGTCGAGTTTTCTTCACTTAATTTTTCTTCATCACCGATCTTGTAAGCAAAGTCACCTTTTTCATTTTTGTAGCCAATGAGAAGCTGATCTTGATATTCTCCCAGAGCAATACTTCCACTTGTGACAGCATTTATTTCCTGTACATCTCCCCATTGGAATTCTTCATCCCACAAAAAACGGAAGCTGTTGGCGTGCTGGTCATTTTTACCTAAATGCTTGAGGGAGAAATTTTTCTCAATCGTGCGCATTAGGCTATAGTGATTGTATCCCTCGTCTTGAGTACCGGGCTGAATCATGTCACCGAGTAAAACTGTATATATCTGGTTTGGGCCGTCATAGGTGTATTTTAAACCTCGATCATAGGCTTGTTCGAAATCGGACTCATCAAAGGTGACGACAACTAAAGTATTGGGGGGTAAGTGGGAATTGGGTCCGGGGAAACCTAAAGAGCCAAAGAATGATTCTAGCCAGATGGATAATTGGTCGACTAAAGCCGGAGCTCTTTCCAATGGATCTTCATGTGTACCATTGAGGTAGTGGCCATCATTCCACATGTTTGGTGTAAACCAGGAATATTCCGGTAGTGTTCCGTTTAAAACGTCTTGCCATAACTGGCTTTCACTGACGATCTTTTCCCAGCGGGACTGATTACGTATGATGTTTTCGAAGGAGGAAAAAGGGTTGTGTTTGATTACATAGGGGTAGGCATCAGCGGGTTGTAAAACTTCTGTCCACGGGGCCGTCTCTTTTATGTAGCTGTCCATATAGGCTTTCCATTGCAGATCACCCGGTCCTTCTTCTATTACGTCTACGATGGTGCGTTGTAGCAAAGGAGGGGGACGTTCATCGTTTGTTACATTACATAACTCACCTGCAATAGAGGAGATGTAGTTGGTTTGTGATGGATGCATCACACCAAAATAGTTACTCATGTTAATCCCGAGCGATGCGAGTTTTTTCATGTAGGGATTTTCCATAACGTAGCTACGGTATTGATTCTCAAACATTATGACCAAAACACGGTCGAAAGCGCGATGGTTGATACTGTTCATGATGAAGACTCTCCCGAATTAAAAAAAATTTCAGCGTATAGAATCACTATTCTACTAAGCCTCTTTTAGTACAAGAATCCGTAATGATTATCAGATATTCCCGTAATAAAATTATTTGAGCTAATTTTAGAGGTTTGCCAAAATCTCAATTTTTGGGTATATAACAACTCTATTTCGGAATGGTGTATTCCGTTTAAATAATCTTACAATCTGGGCATCAATAAGTTAGGGCTACCACATTTGAGCCGTTTTCTATGAAGTATCCAATACCGGAACTTTCCTTGAATTAGCAGCCATAATTGCTCGATATAAAATTTCCCATGAAGTGATCAAGTGTGTCGCAAAAAAC
>JBLFWS010000161.1:0-7856 GCA_047611865.1 Chlamydiales bacterium | reverse complement strand
CAATATAAGCAAAGAACAAAACGTTTATCAATTTTGATACCCTGCATTTTTAGAAGATCGGGCATGACTCAGTTACATAATCACAAATCCCTTCGCTTCTCTTAAGTCATCCGAGATTTTGGTCAGACAGCCTATAGGTTTAGGAAAAAGTGTTACCTTGAATTGAACCATGCCCATTTTTTTTATGATTTTTGATCACACCCAACTCTCCATACTTAGACAAGTAGGAGAGTTGGGTGTGGTCCAAAAGCGTGAAAAAAGGCTCCAAAAGCAGCGTTTCGTAATTTTAATACACGACCTAGAGAAGTCTTCGGTTTCCCAAGTGGATGACTTCCTTAAAACGTGTAAGGACCTTTTGGCAGTAGCTCTCGAACGAAAAGTTTGTGGCAATAGCCCCTTTAAGGTTTCCCCCGATCATGCTCCTTAAGCTAGGGGAGTCTAGATAATGGCGACATTTCTCTACTAACTCCTGCGAGGTAGAGAAGTAGTCAAAGTGCTGCCCTTGCTTAAAGTCAGCAGGTAATTTCTTACAATTGTTCTGCTCTGGAACGCGGTAAATGAGAAAAAAGGCGCCAAGCTGTCCAGCTTCGAAAACCCTGGGATGAGACTCCATAAAAGGGTTGATTGAAATATTGATCTTATTGTTGAGAGAGCGGGATTGATAGTCCTCTGTCTGGGAAGCATAGCCCAAAGCATACTTTCTTAAATGGGGAAATAGATGCCAATTGGCTCCCGTCAGGGCTAGATTAAACTGCTCCTTCTGTAGGGCTTCTACAAACTTGAGTGTAAAGCTTTGTTGGTAGTAGTTAGCCAAAGAATATCCCCCACCAAGCTGCTTGCCGATTTCGGTAAACCAATCAATGTTGAGGCCTTGTTCACTCTCTACTGCATCGAAAATCTTCTTCTCAAGAACGTCGGAAAGAGCATCGAGTTTTTTGTCTTCGGGCATTTGATCAAAGAATTCACTCAGTAGATTTCGGAGCTTGAAGGAAGGTTTATAATATAAACTTTTAGCAAGGCCTATTTCATATTCCGGAGGAGAATTCTTATCTTGGATTAGGGGCCCTTCAATGGGTAGGTAGCCGTCAATTACTTGGGCAGAAAGGATATCTGTCAGATAGTTGCTGCACTTTCCTAAAGCTGAATATAGTAAGTCGTACCTTCCCGGAGGCTTTTTCCGAAAAGCTTCTGCAGCTTTTTTGTATTCTTGCTGATCGTCGAGGAACATCAAGGTTGGACACTCGACTACCTGGTCTTCTTTCAGATTATTGACATTTTTGATAATCAGATCAGGTTTAAAGTGAAAACAATCAACCTCTGCTAATTCTCGAAAATGCTGTTTTTTTTCATTATTGAGATTTTCTAATCCCTCTGCATCCTTGACAAGATATTGTTTGAGGACCTGGCAGCCGAGTAAAGAAAAAGCTTCGGCGCAGTTGTTGAGATAGAGGGTGACATTCCGCCAAGGCCAAAGGGCTTGCTCTATGTAGATCCTTGGTTTAGCGCCCTTAGCAAGTTCTGCCAGACGCTTTAGGAATGCCTCGCTGTGATAATATTCTTGATTTGCCTTACGGCAGCTAGCAATAACTTCTTGACTTGCCTCGGTATGGGAGGAAGGATTATCCATGGCTTTCTCTTTGGCATAATGATTAAAAACTAACTCTAAAATAAGGAGTTTAACAAAGCTGTCAAGTGTCATTGCAATTTTTGTCTTACATATGGCAGCATCGAGATTTTAAGCTAAACGGAGACAACAGCCATGACCAACAATCAAGATGCTATGGGGACTTTGCAAACGCTACCTAAGCGAGCAGACCATTTTTTCTACTCTTTACCAGCTTTGAGTGAGAAGCTTGGAACCTCAATAGAGCGGCTACCGGTGTCTATTAGGGTGATGCTGGAATCCCTCTTGAGAAATTGTGATGGTATACGTGTTTCTGAAGAAGATGTGAAAAGTTTGGCTGAGTGGAGCCCAAAGGGAGCTCAAGATAAAGAAGTACCCTTCGTGGTATCTCGCGTGGTACTTCAGGATTTTACCGGAGTACCCCTACTTGTAGACCTGGCAGCCATGCGTGACGCCGTAGCCGAAAGAAAGCAAGATCCCGCTTGTGTGGAACCAGAAGTTCCTGTGGATTTAGTCATTGATCACTCCGTTCAGGTAGACCGATCCGGCACAGAGGACTCCTTTATGTTCAACATGAAGATGGAGTTCGATCGTAACAAAGAGCGCTATGAGTTTCTGAAATGGGGGCAGGGATCTTTCGATACGTTTAAAGTGGTTCCTCCAGGAATTGGTATCGTTCACCAAGTAAACTTGGAGCACATCGCCACAGTTGTTGTAAGAAAGGAGCATTCCAAAGGGCAGATTCTCTATCTTGATACTCTTGTGGGAACAGATTCTCACACTACAATGATTAACGGCCTGGGAGTTGTTGGATGGGGAGTAGGGGGTATCGAAGCGGAAGCTGCAATGCTCGGTCAGCCTGTATTCCTACAGATGCCTGAAGTAATAGGGGTGCATATATCTGGTAAGATGAAAGAAGGAGTGACGGCAACGGATTTAACTCTGACAATGACAGAATTGCTTCGTAGCCAAAATTGTGTAGGGAAGTTCGTAGAGTTCTACGGAGAAGGCACCGCCAGTCTTTCCTTGGCTGACAGAGCCACCATTGCTAATATGGCTCCTGAATATGGTGCGACGATGGGGTATTTTCCTGTTGATGAGAAGACTCTTGCTTACTTGAGGATTACAGGACGCAAAGAGGAAGACATTGAGATTATCAAAGAGTATCTCGAAGCTCAAAATCTCTTCGGCATCCCCAGAAAAGGACAAATTGATTACTCTCAAGTCCTTGAATTTGACCTCGAAGATTTAGTTCCTTGCGTTTCAGGCCCTAAGCGGCCACAAGATAGAATTGAATTGAGTAAGCTCAAATCACGTTTTAGCCAGCTTCTCTCCGCACCCATCGCCGATGGAGGCTTTAATCTGTCAAAGGATAAGTTCGAAAGTAAAGTCTGTATTCATTCCGACGGAGTGTTTCACCCGGAGAAGACTCATGAATGTAATGGAAAGAGTTTTCTGGAGCACGAAAAAAACGAACCTTCCTGGAGTGAAGTAGAAATGGTCACAAACCGGCCGATCACCACATCCAATGCCAATCCAGGATATACCGAAAAAACTTCCAGCGACGGAGTCTTGACTCACGGCTCTATAGTGGTCGCAGCCATCACCAGTTGCACAAACACCAGTAACCCTGATGTTATGATTGGGGCAGGTCTTTTGGCTAAGAAAGCTGTGGAACGGGGACTCACGGTAAACCCCCTGGTAAAAACGAGTCTGGCACCAGGTTCTCGTGTTGTAACGGATTACCTCGAAAAAACGGATTTGACAAAGTACCTCGATCAACTAGGTTTTCAACTCGTGGCCTACGGATGCACCACTTGTATCGGGAATAGCGGTCCACTTGATGAGGTATTAGAGAATGCCATTATTGAACATGATTTGGTAGCTGCCAGTGTCTTAAGTGGGAACCGGAACTTTGAAGCGCGTATTCATGGGTCAATAAAGGCCAACTTTCTTATGTCTCCACCATTGGTTGTGGCTTTCGCCTTGGCCGGTCGAGTGGATATTGACATGGAAACAGAGCCTTTGGGTAACGATTCAGATGGGAATCCGGTATTTCTTAAGGATATCTGGCCAAGCTCTGCAGAAATTAGTGAAACTGTAGCCAAAGCAATAAATCCAGAAATGTTTAAGGCTCGTTATACAAACTTTGATAACGATAGTCCATTATGGAAAGAAATTCAGTCTTCTACAGGCACGCAGTATGCCTGGAGTGAGGAGAGCACCTATATCCAAAAGCCTCCTTTCTTCAAGGACTTCTCCACTGATCTTCCTGAAAGACCTGTGCTTCAGGGCATGCGTACCCTTGGACTTTTCGGAGATTCAGTGACCACGGATCATATCTCACCAGCTGGGAGGTTTCTAAAAGATACTCCAGCAGGGCAGTTTCTTATACAGAAAGGGGTGGGCGAAAGAGACTTCAACAGCTACGGAAGCCGTCGTGGCAATGACCGTATAATGACAAGAGGAACTTTTGCAAACGTTCGTATTAGAAATGAAATGGCTGACGGAAAAGAAGGGGGCTACACAAAGCTCAATCCCGAAGGCGAAGTAATGCCTATCTATGACGCCTGTAAAGTTTACAATGAAAGAAAAATTCCTCTTATCGTTTTTGCAGGTAAAGATTATGGGATGGGTAGCTCCAGAGACTGGGCGGCAAAAGGCACGAGCCTCCTCGGAGTTAAAGTAGTCGTTGCGAAAAGTTTCGAAAGGATCCACCGCAGTAACTTGATAGGAATGGGTGTTATGCCTTTGGTATTCGAAGAGGGGGGGAGCTGGGAGCAGCTCGGCCTGAAGGGAACAGAAATCTTTACCCTCAAAGGACTCGAAGGTACCATTCAGACAAAGCAAAAGGTCACCCTCGAAATACAGGATGGAGACAAGTTGCGAGAAGTAACATTACTGGCTCGATTAGATACTCCCATAGAAGTAGATTATTACCTCAACGGAGGGATACTCCCATACGTCTTACGGCAAATTCTTGGTAGACAAGAGGTTGTCGCCACGAAATAAATGAGAGTAGGTAAGCTAAGGCGCTCAGGGGTTTTCGAGACTGTCAGTAAAGAATGGTATGACATATCCGAAAGCCCGGAGGGCATCTGATCAAAGCCTCGGGTGACTGAAGCGAAGCGAGGGTACCCGTGGTTATGTGAATGGAAAATATAGAGCCCGTCAGGGCGATTGAAAAACTGCTAGAGGTTTCAGTCGCCCTGACGAGGCAATTGCAAAACTATATGACCTCAATACCTTAAAAAGTAATCTTATATTTTAAAAACAGAATTCCAAATGGAATCTTTTGAAATTGCTCTTGTTAAAATTATATCTATAATTCCTGGGAAAAATTATGATATTTAAGTGCAAGAGGAGGTAAGGCTAAATAAAAAGAAGCAATATTGTGAACTTGAAATTTTAAAATTCAGGGTAAATGAATCAAATTTAGAAGAATTCTGGCTGATAAGGCCAAAATTCCAAACATTACTTGGCAACAAGCTTTTTCATAACCTCTATAGAAAATGTTGTAGCCTCCATAAAAGTCTTTTATAGTACCGTTAGTTTTCTCACACTTTTTACGTTCTTTGTGACGTATAGCTTCTGCGTTCCTGAAAGCGAAGAGCACCCTTTTGAGTATCTCTTTGTAAATATAGGGATTGATCACGAGGAAAGAAATTTATTCCTCGCTATTGGGATCAGTAAGCAAGAGATCAATCCAGAGGAACATGACTATGGTTTTGGAATACCTGAAGTTGACTATTATCAGGTGACATTCACTGTGGGTTTTCCTTTTAAAGTGAAAGATGAGTTTGTAGGGGAAATTTCACGCTTCGTACTACTCGTCAATGACAGTCAGGACATACCCGGCTTCGGCTTTAGTGAAGCTAAAAGAACTGTTTACTATCGGCACGTTCTTATTAATAAGGGCGGGGAAATTGATGGTTTTAAACTCATTACCATTTTTGGCGCTGCAATGTTTATGGCTGAAACTTTCTCGGAAAGTTTAGAAGCTATTGGCACGGGCACAAAGGGAATGAAAGAAGTCATTGATGAATTTGCCTCAGCTGAAAAGTGGACTTGAGTTCCAAGCAGCAAGCTCCCTAAGAAAATTTAGTATGTCTATATGCTAAGTGAGGGGGGAACTGTGTTTAATAATAATAAAATTGGGCCAGAAGAAATCACAACGGTGGGCATCAGTCCGCTCCAGGTCTCAGTCAGATACAGTCAGCCCTAAACAGGAAAAAACGGGCAAGAAAACTTCAAATTGTGTTTCCAAGTTCTTTGCGGGGATTAAAAAGCCAGGCTTTAACTTCAGGCGGGCCAAGGCTAGAGTCCTTCCACTTACTCTAGAAAATAAAGGTAAATTGGATGCCGAACAGGCCGTCAGTGATGTCAAGGGAGAGTGCAATTCTCCTAGCAATGATAGCACAAGATCAGGTTCAAGAAAAAGTATCGACACGACTTTAATACTAAACTCTCTTGCAAAGGGTGTTAAAACTCTTTCAGAGGATGCCCGAGATGCCGCTCAAGCAGCCCAGACAGTTTCGGCGGCTTTTGATGAGGGTTCTGATGCAGCCTACGGTCTTTCTGCGCTTGATGCTGCTTTGAAACAGGAAACGGGTGAAGGTGTCGAGGGCCTTACGGAGTTCACACCTCTTTGCGATATTGTAGCATCAGGAAGTAATACTTTGTCCACCCTTGCAAGTTTAGTTTCTCTGGCAAAACTGAAAACAGAGACTAATAAGTTGAAAAAAGAGGTTAAAGGGTTAGAGAAAAATCTTAGTCGGCTTGAGGACAGAAGTATAGCTCCAGGAAGTGAGAGGTCGAAGCTCCTCACATCAAGAGCCACTAAATTGAAAACCATAAAAGATAATAAAGCAGCTCTTGTAGATGGAAGGTTGGCTTTAGGATTTTCTTCTGTTGCCAGTGTGGCTTATTTTGCAGGGAGTATAGCAGCGGTTGTACCCAGAGCTCCGGAAATTCTGGCGTCGCTATGTGGTTCGGTAGTTTTCGGAGCTGCATATGGAATATCCAAGAGTGTGCAACTTAAAGAAAACCGTGAAGATTTGAAAAACATTACCAAGGAGGCAACAAACCTGGGAGGTCAAATTAATGATTTGAGATCAGCTATTGTTGAGAGGGAACAAGAGATATCTAATCATTCAAAGCAATTGAAGGAACCTTCAACGGAATTAATGAAATTACTAAATATAGAAGAAAAAAAGGAGGGAAAGGAATTTAAAACACTGTCATTTAGATTTGATAGAGTGGGCCAAAATTATCCAAATTTAAGTCCCGATATCCGTGAGAAGATTGCGGCACTAGAGGCAAAGGTTAGTGAACATAGTACTCCGATAAGGGAGAATCTCAATAAGAATATAAACACAAAAAGAATGATTACCGTTTTAAGTGCTCGTCAGAAAAGCCTGGTTAAGTTCCAAAAGACAAATAAAAGACAGAATATCGTTCAGAATACTCTGGATATCACAGTAGGAATCTCAGCTTTTAATGCAGGACTTCTTGAAGTAGGAGTTCCCATAAACCCTGTCGTGGGAGCTGCCAGTAGCGTTGACTGCTTCGCTGGGGTTTAAAAGCTGTTGCGCTGTTTCAAGACATCTTGTGGGCGGATCTTTTAGAAAAAGGGCCGCATTGGGAATGAAAAAAATAGGCTATCAAATTAGGCTATCTACTACGAGAAAAAGTAAGAAAATGAAAATGATGTCACTTCAAAATAAACTGATTGATGTTACGAGAGCCCATAATGTGGCTAAAGTAAAAGAGCAAACAGGTTTTGATGAGTTTACGGCTTCTACCTTACGTATGCCCTCTGAAATGTTGAATCAGATTGCGATTGACATGAATCTTGTAAGATTTACTCCAAGCGATGAAAAAGAGCATCAGGAGTTGGGCGGTTTTTGGGAACCTGACAAAAGCCAGGTCACCAGGCATAAATTACGAGAGTGGGTAACGCGGCCAGATTAAATCGATACTAACGGTGAAACGCAATGTAATTTAGAATACCCTGCTTTTGCCTTTCGTTGATTTTTATCTGAGATCTCTTGCTTTTTACCAAGTGAAAAGCTTCGTCATAGTCCATGCCTTTGACTTTCATTAGATAGGCAATAACGACACTGGCGCTTCGTCCAACTCCGGCTTTGCAATGGATATAGACTTTTCGCTTCGCAAGGATTTCGGAATGAAGAAAGTCGATACTTTCCTCGAAGGTTTCAATATCCATTGG
>JBLFWS010000160.1:0-7870 GCA_047611865.1 Chlamydiales bacterium | reverse complement strand
CCCTCCGTCTCCTGATGAGGCTCTTAAAGAAGAAGCTGGCAGGGAAGCTGTTGAGACCCCTAAAAAGACCGTAGAAAACCCGTCACAGGCTCCGTTTCTCCCGGATACCCGATGGCTTCTGAAAGTCATGACAGGCCCCTCCACTGGTGCGGAACACCCTCTAGAAGAAGGGAATACGTATATCATAGGCTCCGATGACACCAATTGTGATATTACACTTCATGATATAAGTATTTCTCGCCAACACGCACGCTTAACTCTAACCGAAGACGAGACCCTAAGCATCGAAGACCTACAAAGCCGAAACGGAGTTCGAATCGGCGGCTCCCCAATTGAGGGCGAATCCTCTCTAACACCCAGCCATCTGGTCTCCCTGGGTACAAGCTCTTTCCTGGTTATAGACAAAGAAAAGAAGCTGGAAACTCTTACGACTCTCCTCTCCCCCGCAGAAGAGAACAACGAAACCCTCTCTGAAGATCAAGAGGCTAAAGCAACTGCAAGCTTCAAAATGCCCTCCATTCCAATGGGAAAAGTCGCACTAATGTCCATTATTTTCGGAATAATGAGCATCATTGGCATTGGATCCGTATCTCTACTTAAAATTGAGGATGTAGCTGTCGAACGAGTCAATTCCGAAGATCAGATTCGAGAAATCACCTTGAATTACCCTGATATCGAGTTTGATTTCAACAACTCTCGCCTATTTCTCCTTGGACACGTTACAACAGCTATTGAAAGAGATAGACTACTCCACGCTCTCAAGAGCCTGAGTTTTGTTCAACGCATTGACGATCATACGGTTATTGATGAGCTCGTATGGCAAGAAACAAACCAGATTTTATCCAAAAATGCCGAGTGGCGTAGCGTCAGCATTTACTCCCCTGTCCCCGGCCAATATGTATTAACGGGCTACCTACAATCCAACAGCGAAGCCGAGGCCTTAACGGATTACATGAATGTTCACTTCAACCATCTAGATAGACTCCAGAATAAAGTCGTTGTTGAGGAACAACTTATTGAGGCAGTTAACGTAGCACTCATCGAAAACGCCTTTTCTGACGTTTTTGTTGAAATTAGCAGTGGAGAATTAACCATTTCAGGCTATATGTCTGCTGCTAAAGCCCCTGAGCTCCGCAATATTGTAGCACAGGCACAAAAACTCCCCGGCATCCGCACCATAAAGAACTTTGTTGTGGAACTCGCCCCTGAAGAATCGATGATCAACCTTTCCGATCGTTACGATGTCACTGGTCATTTCCGACATGCTAACGTAAATGTTAGTGTCGTCATTAATGGTAGAATACTAGCAAGAGGCGATTCTTTAGACGGTATGACTATTACTAGTATTAAACCACGATCTATATTCTTAGAGAAAGATGGATTCAAATTTAGAATTGACTATATTAAGTAGTTTTGGTATAATAGTTATTGAAGGGGGGAGGTTTGTGCCTAAGTATTTTGAAAATTTTAGGTTCATTTCTACCTAAGTTCGCAATATTTTTAGGCTCGTTTTCACCTCAAAATGCAAGGATATTACCATGTTTGGGATGGAAAAGGAGAAGAAGAAAAAGAAAAGTGACTCAAAACAAGAACTGGTTTTTGATCTGGAAAAGGATATAGTATCCGATCCAGCGAATTATAAAGCCATAAAAGATAAGGTTCAAGCCCGCGTAAAAGAGCTTAAACAAGCTTTACGATCCGGGGCTGATAAAGAACACTTTGATAAATACGGCCTTCTTTTACATGGGTATGTATCCCTAAAGAAAGTCATCGAGCGAGTTCACAAGAGATCTCGTTAATGCGAGTTTAAGGGAAGAAACTCGGCACATTGTTTAACTTCAAGGAGGAGGTTGAGTAAGATGAGCGCACCAGGTGTTAATCCAAATCCAACCGATATCGTTAAACTCGTCAATACTGAAGGGGCTACTACAGCCTTCCAGGCTAAGAGTTTAATCGAAATCGTCGCTCAGGAAACCCATAACGCGCAAAAGAAGATTGACGCAATCCAAGATGCCGGAAGTGCTATTAGCATTTCTGACATGTTTGAGATGCAAATGAGAATGAACCGCTTGTCGCAGTTCTCGGAAATGTCCACAGCTGTGGTCGGTGCCGCGAACTCTGCTATTAGTTCAATTGCTCGTAACGTCAAATAACTTCATTTGTTGTGTAACATATTTTGTTTGCAAGACAACATATTGTTTATTATCCTGTGCCGAAACTGGGGATTTAATATCCCCGTTTCGATTTGTTCCGAGGCCACAACCATAAATAAAGTTTTCGGATTTCAAAAAAGGAAATAAATATGGGTAGTTTGCTTGAGGATGTTAAGGAAGACTATGCCTTGCTTATAGAGGCAGGTTTTGTTGCAGTAACACAAGCTGACGAGGATTGTGCAAAAAAACTATTTCGTGCCGCAAAAGTACTAAATCCAGAAAGTACTGCGTGGCAGATGGGTTTCGGCTATATTGCTTTGAATAAACTCGAAGTAAAAGAGGCGTACCGTATTTTTGGCAAAATCGTCAAGAAAGAAGAAGACAACTATTTAGCTAAAACTTTTTTAGGTTTAAGCCATCTACTGTTGAAAAAAGGCCGTAAAGAGGGCGAAGATCTCATTCGCGAAGCTATGGAAAAAAGCGACGATCCAGCAGTGCAACATCTTGGAGATGTTTCACTTAAATGGATGGATGAGTATTATAAGAAGGAAGAGAAAGCTCCATTCTTTTAAGAACTGTTCTTTTTAGAGTAGGAGACCAGACATAAGATTACATAGGATATTTCTAAAATGTCTGATAACCCAGTATTTGAAAAAATTAGTGGCATTGGTAAAATCGGAGAGGCTGTACAAAAGAATCTCCTGGAAGGATCTGGCGGTATCATGCCGGGGCAGGAAGCAATTGCCCCCGACAAGGCACTATTCGATTCCTTGATGAGCCAACATATCGAAAGTACCAAAGTAGCTGGTCCCTCAGAGGACTTGGCACTTCAGGGTGGTAACAACTCGTTTATTGACGAAGTCAGCCAGCTGAGCTCAAAAATTCGTACATCCGCACTTTCACAATTGGACGCTAGTTCCAAGATCCGCGGTATCCGAAAGAAAACTCAGGCGGCAAGCAATACAATTGGCAAAGTCAAGACAACACTTCAAACGCCCGGTGTCAAAGTAAGAAACTCTTTTCAACCACCTTTACAGAACAAATTATCGACTATAAAAGATAATTTAGGTGTTTTATCCAAAACCGCAGGTATCAAAGACCTTGCTCGAGCTGGCGAATTTGGCACTGGCAAATCTGGAGATCCTTTAGAAAAGCTACCCCGCCCTGTTCGCAAGTTTGTGAAGATGCTAACAGAGGGTCAATCGAAGCTGGAAGCTCTGGATAAACAGTTATCTAATATGGGGGACCAGGAAATGAGTCCTTCCAAGCTTCTCGCCATACAAATTAAAGTGGGACATATTTCGCATGAGCTAGAACTCTTTTCGAGCCTCCTAAATAAAGCCATCGAGTCGACTAAAACCATTATGAATGTTCAAGTCTAACAGATTGATCAGACATAATCACGACACTCTCGGGAGTGTAGACAAGACGCGAACATAATAACAGGAGCTTGGATCATCTCATGAGTATTAGCGACCAATTCGATAAACTCTTAGACAGCTTAGATGACGTGTCGATTACGACTGTCAACGGAAGAATCACCTCTACCGTTGGAATGCTCATTAAAGCTGTGGTTCCCCAAGTTAAGATAGGAGAAATCTGTCTTATTAAGAGGGAAGGCGAGCCTTTACGCACTCAAGTGGTCGGTTTCACCAGAGATGAAGTGCTTCTATCCCCCTTGGGAGAGATTGCAGGCATCGGCCCGTCATCAGAAGTTATAGCTACTCGCCTCCCATTACATATTAAAGTTGGCCCACAGGTATTAGGAAGAATTCTTAATGGACTGGGAGAGCCCCTTGATGTGGATACAAAAGGACCTCTAGAACTTAGCGAAACGTATCCTGTATACCAGTCCCCTCCAGACCCTCTCAAAAGAAAACGTATCGACAAACCCATGCCGACAGGCATCCGATGCATCGATGGCCCTCTGACCACCGGAGAAGGGCAGCGTATTGGAATATTTGCCGCTGCCGGCGGTGGTAAATCTACTCTTATGGGCATGATTGCCCGGGGAGCCTGCGCTGACGTTAACGTCATCGCCCTTATTGGTGAAAGGGGTCGTGAACTTCGCGACTTCATAGAAAAAGACCTTGGTGAAGCAGGTCTTGCAAAGTCAGTAATTGTTGTATCCACCTCGGACCAAGAATCTCAGGTACGTCTCACGGCAGCTTATGTAGGTACTGCCATCGCCGAATACTTTCGTGATCAGGGAAAATCCGTTATCCTCATGATGGATTCTGTAACTCGTTTTGCTCGTGCAGTTCGTGAAATAGGCCTTGCCGCCGGAGAACCCCCTGCCAGGGCAGGTTATACTCCATCAGTTTTTTCCACTCTTCCCAAACTTCTTGAAAGAGCTGGTTGCTCTGAAAAAGGAACTATTACAGGGTTTTACACTGTCCTTGTAGCTGGTGACGACATGAATGAACCTGTAGCGGACGAAGTACGCTCCATTCTCGATGGACACATTATCCTATCCGCAGAGCTTGCTCGACAATTTCATTATCCCGCTGTAGAAGTTTTATCCTCCGCCAGTAGGGTTATGCTCTCAATTGTAGAAGACGAACACATGAAACTCGTGGGAAGATTGCGCGAAGTTCTTGCTACATATAGAAAAAACGAGCTTTTAATCAAGATTGGAGAGTACAAGCGTGGCGCCGACAAAAACGTTGACTACTCCATCGACCATATCGACAAGGTGAACAATTTTCTTAGACAAAATGTGGAAGAAATATCCAGCTACGAAGATACCTTAAATCAACTAAAAGCTATTTTTAAATAGGTTTATACGAGCCCTGGAGGAATAAAGCTCACAAGGGAAACTTACAATGACCGGACCATTAAATTACCCATTAGCGCAAGTACTCGACATCAAAAAAAGGCGTGTTGACGAAGCCAAAAAGGTTGTCAGAGAAAAAATAAATCTTCTGGAAAGGGAACGAGAAAAACTCTTGGAAGCCGAGAAGCAGCGCGACAAAGCTAAAGACCACCAACAGGCCAAGCTACAGCAACTTAGGGATTACGTCGACACCGACGGATTGAATCCCGAAAAAGTGCTACAAATGAAAGTCTACCTCAAAATCGTGAAAGAAAAACTCGCCGCTGAAGAACAGAAAGTTTTAAAACAAAAAGATAACGTCCAGACAGCCGAGAAAAATCTCGACGAAGCGAAAGAACAAAAGCGCCAAAGAGAATACGAAGTCGACAAGATTAAAATGCACCGTGAAGAATGGGAAAAAGAAGCGCGTAAAGAGATCGAGTTACAAGAAATCAAAGAGATGGACGAGCTTGGTAACCTCATGTTTTTGAAGAAACAGAGAGATGCCAAAGAAATCAGTTAAGTAATAAAATATTATGGAAGGGAGACTGAAAACCATGTCTAATCCAAGCAGTTCAATGCCATCATTTTTCAAGATAGATAAATCTATGAGCTCACCCCTGTCCCCAGCTAATTCCCAAGGGCAAAAACTCCCCAACATCTCCGAAGGTGGTGATGATTTCCAAAAAATGATGACCCCGCAGAAGCGTCGCGCTCCCACAAAAAAAGCTTCTAGCACCACTGAACCAGAACGCAAATCCATCTATGATCATTCCAATGAAAACAAAAAAGCCAATACATCCCCTGTAAAAAGCAATAGACAAGGCGAAAAAACTTCAATAGTTAGGAACGAACAGACCCCAGTTAGGAACGAACAGACCCCGGTACCAGCTGAAGGTAAAACACCACAAAGAGGCTCCGGCAAAAAAACCTCTCAAAAACGCTCCCCTACTTTTCTTAAGGAAGACGAACAAGAATCTGCGAAAAAGATGTCCTATCATGTTATCGACTCCTTAATTCAACTTCCTGAAGCCACTTTAGAGAAAATTGAAAAACCTGCTAACCCAAAGCAATGGATTTTTCCTTCGCAAGAGGAAGGTGGAATAGAGAACACTAAAGCCCAAGGTATTCAAACACTGTCAGGGGCTATGAAAAAGGCTTTCCCCACAGAAACGAAACTTAAAAAGTCTGCCATGCCCAAAGGCCAGGCCCAAATGAAAACCTCATCTTCCAAATTAAAAACTCCTGAGGGTGAAACAAAAAGTCAGGGCGCGCCAAGCACAGCTAAGTTACCTAACACTCCGGAAGGAAAAGTTAGCAATACTGCTTCAGAAAATCGCCAGCCGAAAAGCCTGCCCACGACAAAGTCAAGCCAAGAACTGCCTCCTGTAGCTCAGGAAACGAGAGGAACAGCCAGGCTTGCTTCAGGAACAACAGAAAAACCTATTCAAGAGGCTCCGCCAAGTAAAGCTCCTGTCGTAACGCGCAGCGTTAGAGATGATGTTCAGCCTAAAGGAGACTCTCTCACCACTAACGACAGTGAACTAACTACAAAACCTGAAGTTCACGGCAGTAGAGAAGTTAAGCCATCAGGAGAAGAACGTGTCACCTCTAACGACAGTGAACTAACTACAAAACCTGAAGTTCACGGCAGTAGAGAAGTTAAGCCATCAGGAGAAGAACGTGTCACCACTAACGACAGCGAACTAACTACAAAACCTGAAGTTCACGTCAGTAGAGAAGTTAAGCCATCAAGAGAAGAACGTGTCACCACCTACCAAAAAGGAGATGTCGCGCCAAAAGAAGTTAGAGTCTCCAAAAATATAGAAAAAGTCGGCACAGAAGCTAAAACGGAACTCCCGAAAGGGACAAGGCAGACTAAAGGGGACCCTCTTACGACAGTACGCCGTGATGATACAGCCCCTGACAGCGGAAAAATCGTTACCCATGGCAAAACGACAGAACCCATTGCAGATTCAGACTCAAGCCTTGTTCCTACGCAAGAAAATAAAACTAGCCCCGGAGACGTAAGTAAAGCTACCCTAATTGAACGGCAGCCAACTACAGACAGCTCCAGAACAGTAAAAGATACAGGACAGGAACCTCCAAAAGCTTCAGGCGAACTCCAGAGAAGAGAAGCTCCTAAAGGGCAAGAGCATGCTCCCACGACAGAAAAAGCTGATTCCCCCGCACCGAGAGAAAAAGTTTCCGAACTAAGAGGTGAAACCCCTAGGGAAGTACGCAGCGAAACAAAAGTTAACACAAGTAGCGAAAAGACTAGAGAGGTCCTTAAACCTACACAAGGTAGAGAGACTCTAAAAACCGATTCTAAAAACCTCCCAGAAGTAAAAGCTAGCTCAAAACAAGAAACTCTCCACGATTCTCCCAAAGAAGTCAGGCCTTCACAGGAAACAAAAGTTGCCCCTGAAGCCCGATCTGAAGTAAGGCAAGCAGCAAGTGAAAAAGTAGCCCCAGAAGCTCGAGTCCCAGTAGAATCCGAAAATGTAGAAATCGGAGAAAGACCACAAGCACGCCAGGAAACTCCTAGAGCATCCCGAGGTGAACAAAATACTTCATCACGTGAAACCTCCAAAGTCCGCAGAGATACATCTCCTGTCAATGAAAGATCAGATAGCACAAGAGTTGTACCCCATAGCGAAAAAGAGGTTCGAAATCTATCCCAAGAAGACAGAGGGACTGAATCAAATAAATCAGCAGAGCATCCAGAAGAAAGAAGAGAAGTACGCAAAGAATCTCCATCCGTAGGTGAACACGTCAAAACGACTCGTGGTGACAGAGCTCCTTCAGGAGAAGTCGTCGCAGAAAGAACAGAAAGCCATGTAGATACTCCAAAAGAGCATAGAGAAGTACCTGAAAAACTCCAAAGTACTTCGAGAGAAAA
>JBLFWS010000159.1:0-7979 GCA_047611865.1 Chlamydiales bacterium | reverse complement strand
TGCAATTAACCACAAGGGTAACACTTTTGTTCACTCACATGGGTAAACAGTGTAACCCATGTGAGTGAACAAAAGTGTTACCCTTGTGGTTAATTGCACCGCCTTAAGAAGAAATCACCTATACACCCCTCTCCAACAAAGAAATAAAATTATCCCATTATTAGCTAATTTGAATAAGCCGGCTATGGATAACTCCTAATAGACACGGTAGTGGCTCTGTATCCAAATAGCCCTGTGCTTTAGATCAGGGGATGAACGATACACATTTCGTGCCACGGTAGTGGCACCTCTCCAATACTTCAAGAACAGGTAGCTTAAGAATTCCCGGTGTTATTTTTAGACCTTGAAAAAGCTAAAAAATCCCCCTCTTTTCTCTCGAGAAAGGGGGTGTTTTAAAAATTTTTCTTTGAATGCCTCAGAAGCCATTGTGAGCCTCTTTTTGGTTTTTTAAAGTGTCTTTTTTAATTTATAACACCTTTATTATCAACGTCAAAAACACCGGGAATTGCTGAACGGTATATGTTTGAATTGCTATATATACTTTTCTTCTGTAAGCTACCTCTCGTTCAATTCTGTATTTATTTATAAGTAAAAAATAAAAAAATCTTACACAAAGGCTTAGCCCACAATGAAGTGCCATATATATATTATAAGACATGGTTCGACCGACTGGAACCAAGAGTTTGTGATTCAAGGGAGACAAAATCCTCACCTTTCCAATCAAGGTATGCGAGAAGCTAGCGAAGCCGCTGAAAAGCTTACCGAACTAGCCTTAAAAAAAATCTACACTTCCCCCCTCTTCAGAACAACAGAAACGGGTAACATCATCGGATCGGCTTTAGGAGTCGCCGTAGAAGCCAGCGACGAGCTGGGGCCACGGAACTACGGTGAGTGGGAAGGTAAAAAATGTGACACCATACGAGAAGAATACTCTCACGTATTTCGAAAACTCGCCATTTCAACAATGAAATCGCGCTTCGAAGATCGCCCCCTTGAAGATATTGAAAGCTACGAGGAAATAGCCAACAGAGTAAATACTCTGATACACAACTTAGGCGATGAGTTAGAAGATGGAGACAATGTCCTCTTTGTTACCCACGGAGGAATAATATCATCCCTCCTCCTACAATGCGATCAAGAAGCTTATAATGACATCCCCCTGTTGGCACAAGACGGCTGCGCCTTGTTTCAATATCAAAATGGAAACATAAGTCTCGAAAAGATTACAGGTCTAAACGCGCCTCGTACAGGGTCCAACGAAGAAGTTAGAACCGTATCCTTCTAAACAAAATTTCTTCCCTCCACTATTTTACCACCGAGCTCTCGGTGGTAAAATAGTTCCTTCATATTACGTCTATATGGGACTTCCATTCACCTAAGTATTTAAGAAGACGGAATTTTCAGGCTTCATCAGTTAGAAAAAGATCGGTTCAAAAACCACTTCTTGAAGTTGTTTGTATATATAATCTTGGAGTTATTTGCTTATAGATAAACAAGGCTCATTTTGAATGATTAATAATGAGCAACAGATTACCAAAATTTAAAGGACGAAACGAGATCTCCAGCTTGTCTACTAAGATTTTGGCTAGCTTCTTCCAATAGATTTATAGCCCCGTCTTCAGCTTCTTTTATCAGATTTTTTGTGCCTTCTTCAGCCTGCCTTAAGGTCTTTTCAATATCTCCTCTTGCTGTATTTAAAACGAAGGTAATATCCTCTCCTGCCTTGTTTAAGGTCGGAGTAAAATTATCAACATTTATACGAATTTCTTCTGTTGCTTGATTCAGGATTCCTTTTACATCTTCCCCGGACCTTTTTAAAATACCATCTACTTCTTCACCAGCTTCGTTCAGAGACCTTTCAATTGTAACTCCTGTTTGCCCAAGTGTATCTTGAGCACTTCTCCCTGTTTCAGCCAGGCTAGCTTTAATACTTTTTCCAGTTCCTTCCAAGAAGCTTACAGTTTCTCCAACGAAGTCCATAGTTTTTTCATCGGGTTTTTCTATGAATTCGCCAATATTAGTTTTAGCTTCTTCTAGAAATCTTTGAATGTTCTCCCCCGTTTGATTCAAATCTTTATGAGCTTTATCGGCGGTAAGCTCCACAGTTTCGTTAATATCTTTTCCTTGTTCGACACATTGAATCATTAAGTTTACGCCACCTACAACACCAGATGCCAGACATAACCCTGCTACAAGTGGAGGGCAAACAGGGGTGGCTATAACCAGTGAAGTGGTCAAAATAGCACCAGCTGTTAGTCCTGAGGATGAGGAAATAGTTTGTAGTATATTTGTTGTAAGTTTTTGTGCTTGTTTGTTTGCAATAAGCTTATCAAGATCTTCAGGAATAATTGACTTATCGGCAAAGTCCGCTTTGGTGTCATTTTCAATTTCTTTAAAAGTTTCATTTGTATGGACAAGATCATCTATAGAAGATTCTAATTCGAAGGCATTCGCGGCAAGCATCAGAGGGGGAATAGCAGCACCTATACCTGTGAATCCTGATGGGTGAGATAAAACTTCTTTGGCAAAACCTGCTTCATTAATTACACCTGCTGTAGCTTTAGCGCTATGCTCAACAGTAGAGGGCTTTTCCACGTGGTGATGGCTTTCACCCGCAGGTAATTTAGCAATTAGGGATAAAACTTTAAGTCCTTGTTTTGATTTCTTGTCTGCGATGGGTGCTAATTTAGTGAGAGCGCTTAGATAAAGCATCGATGTCTTGTGTTTTTTTAATTCTTTCATCGCTCCACCTAGCATCGATTTAGCTTCGGCATTTGATTCATCCATAATAGGTGGGGACAAATTACAAGCTCTTATTGTTACGGCAGTTTTTATAAAGCTCTCTTCAAAACCCGGTTCATGTTCGATACTGGACACTAGATTCCTTTGGCCGATTTCAGATTCAGGCTGGACTTCCATTAAGGGTGTGAAAGTGTGATTACTTAAAGGTCCTGGATTTCTTGTAGTTACTGGTGAAATTTTGTCTGATACTGAAATAATTTTTCTGTCACCTTTGCTAGTACTTTGTCTCTTAGTAAATAATTTTGAAATATCTCTGAACGAGGGCCATGAAGTTTTTCCATTTGTATCTCCAGCTTGAATCATGGTCACCTCTTGAATTTTAAAACGCCACTAAATACATATATTAAACTTTAAAGTAATTATACCATTATATCTGAATTAAGTAGCAGTAGCAATTACTGTCAATCCTATATGTAAAGATATAATTAACTATACCTTCAATGATCTAGTTGTGTAAGACTTTATTTTAGTTTTTGGTTGTTTACTCAAGAAATTTATGTCAGATGCAAAATTGTTTTTAAGAGCTTGATAATCTGTGTCAGGAGAAGAACCCACGGCGTTTCAAGGAAGTATATGGAAGATACCGACCATTCTTAACAGAATGTCCTTTCGGCTATAACCTAGGTTTTAAAAAGCAGTTATACCACAATCTGCCACAAACTTTGAATTTGAACCGTGTGTGATTTATCAGACTACCTCTCAGTCAGCAACTCATTTTCACTTTCACGAATCCGAGCCTCAAGGAATCCGTCCCATTTTAAATTAGGGAGAATCTCATAGTCGCCATGAGAAGGAGTACGACAGGGAAAGGAAAAAATAAGATCTTCAGCAATACCATAAGGATTTCCGTCGGAGCAACAAGCTGTGGAAAAACTACTCCCCACAGCTGTCGGAAAAATCAAAGCGCGCATAGCTTCAAGTGCAGCATGTGCAGCAGAGGCACATGATGAAATCCCTTTCCGATTTGCCGTGACCTCTTGCCCCCTATTTCTTACGAAAGAAAAGAAGTCATTTTCCAGAAAGCTTCTTTCGAATACATCGGTCAATGGCCTTCCATTCATCCGAGCATTTAAGAAATCAGGAACGACCTTGCTTGAGTGATTACCCCAGATCGGAATAGATGAAAGGCTACTTATGGAAACCTGAGCTTTTTTAGCGAGAAAGGATCTTGCTCGACTGTCATCGAGTTGGACAAGGGCGTGGAAATTCTTCCGTGGAAGCTCTGGGGCATTCTGCATAACGACTCTTGCAAGAGTATTACAAGGATTCGCTACAGTCAAAATAAGAACCTTTTTCGAGGCCACTTCATTGAGGGCTTTTCCTTGCAGAGCAAAACTCCGCTTGTTTTCTTCAAGGGTAGCTGGCCAGGTGGCAGAATCGAAACTTGTTTTTGCTCCGATCAGAAAAACGTAGTCTGCCCCTTCGAAGAGAGTAAAGGGATCGCTGCCCAGCCGTATCCCTCTAAGGAGAGGGCATGCCAGGTCTTCAAGTTCCATCGCAATAGCTTGTAATTGGAGAAGGTGCTCAGGCAATCCTAAAAGCCTGATCTCTACAGGAGTGTCTTTACCTAAGAGCTCCCCATTGGCAATACGAAAAAGAAGCTGGTAGGCAATCTGCCCAGCTGCACCGGTAATAACTATATTTTTCTTTGATGTATTTAAAGTCATAGAAGCTTACTTGATCGCAAATGATATCTACTTAATATTAAACATTATATAGCTTAACACTTCCGTCAAAAAAATGCTTCTTTATAGATACCTAATGGATATTTTTTTGACAGTTGAAACGCATAAATCTCAGTATGCAAAGGCCAAGTAGGTGGGATTTATGCGTTTTAACAGAGGGGGAAAGATCGGAACAAAAAATCAATTCTTAAATTTGTTTCGGTATAAATAAGCTCTATTGGCTGGCTAAATCATCAACTGCTACACTTTCCTTTAACGCATTATGACTGCGGTAAGTTAATTATTTAATATCTCATTTCGCTTGATTTTATAGACTATTTGTCCTATCATTTTTACAAAAAAACTATAGAATCCGACATTTGCTAGATCAACTAATAAGCCCTCTACTTTTCCATGGAACAGAAGTCCCTGTAGCTTCTAATGCAGAACTTTCTGAATTTTCACGCGTGGATCTCAACCCACGCCCGCCGAAGGTCAAGACAGAACATCCTCCCTTTGTTCTTGTAGGTCTTGGACCCTATGCCCAACACTCATACTTTGGCTTTTTTAAAAAAAATAACATCCAGCCATCCCTCATCATTGACCTCGAAGCCTCCCGTAAAAAGACAAATGACTTCTTGGAAGATGTCCAAATGGATATACCCTGTTTTTTCGTAGAAACCGAATTGCGTGACAGCAAGCAGCTGCCCCTTCATCTTAAAGAAACACTAAAATCCGTTTTGAAAAAACACGGTGTCACACACGCCATTATTGCCACTGAACCCAAAGCTCACCTCGCATATGTCGAGTTTTTTATTGAGAACAACATTAGAGCCCTCGTTGAAAAGCCTCTAACTGCACCGACAAATCTCGTTACTGATATAGATGCCTCCGGAAAAATCCTGGAAGACTATCAATATATTAAATCTTTGTGTCAAAAAAATGGAATCAACCGCGATCCCATAGAGATCATGTGCCAGAGAAGGTATCATCCTGTATATACCTTTCTTATGGACTACATCGGGAAATTCATTGAAGAATTTGGTGTACGCCTCACCTACTGCGACATCTACCATTGTGACGGCATGTGGAACATGCCCCCCGAATATTTCACCCGAGAGAACCACCCCTATAAGTATGGATACGGGAAATTATTCCATAGTGGCTACCACTTTATGGACCTCCTCGCCTGGCTAATACAAATCAATAGCCTGGATAGCCCGGGCGTTTCCGATTCAGGCGAATTCTATGCCGTCCCGTTTACCCCTCAAGATCTCATGCAAGCAATGCCATCATCCAAGCACGAGAAACTCTTACAGTCCCCCACATCCCTACCTCTTCACGGGAACCCCAAGGATTTAGGCGAGCTGGATTTCTTTGGACTAATGCAATTGAAAAAGGGCGACTCCACTGTTTTCACTAGTAACATTAATTTGTTACAAACGGGGTTTTCTCGGCGTTCCTGGGGAGAGCTCCCCAAGGACACGTACAAAAGCAATGGCCGTGTACGACACGAAAGAATCAACTTACAATTCGGCCCCCTCCTGAATATACAGCTGCACAGCTACCAATCTGCCGAAAGAAGGGACAATAGCACCATTCCTCTGGGAGAGGTCGGGTCAAAAGAGCATTTCGACCTGTATTTCTTTAGAAATAGCGGTGTCATAGGTGGCGAGCCCTTTGCAAAAGTCAGCTTGAATGACCTTGTAGATCTCCACAAGGACTTCAAAGGATGCAACAATCTAGCCCGAGAGAGATGCTTCCTCTCCTTTCTATACGACCAACCGTCCCAATCCACATTGGAAGATCACTCCCTGGGCATTACGCTATTAAGTAGCGCTTACAAGGCCCTATACCACAAACGTAATGGCCTCTCACCAACCGTAAATTTTTCCTTATAAAAAGGAGTTGTACATGACCGCTATGCCAAGAATTCTATTCGGAATGCTTACATGCCTATTATCTCTATCCTGCGTAAACAGCGCATGGGCAAATGAAAACACAGAGGCTAAGATGAAAAATTTTCGTGAGTCCGTAGAAGCTATCGTCGTAAAAGACGGAAAAATGCTCCTGACAAAAAGAGCTGATAACTGCAAAGTAGCACCCAGCGTCTGGAATGTACCTGCCGGCAAAGCTGAAAAAGGTGAAAATCCTGACGATGCCGTCGTCCGAGAATGTTTCGAAGAAACCGGGATAAAAGTCAGCATAAATCATAAAGCCGCCACGCGCAAAACTACAATCAAAGTGAGTGAAGAGGACGCCGAACGCCTTTACCACACCTACATCCTTGAGCCTAATGACACTGACGTTACTGTCATCCTAAATAACGAACATTCCGAATACGTATGGGTCGACCAAGACGAACTACAAGACTCTGCCTACGACTCCCTACTCCCCGCCCTTAAAGACATCCTCTCACAAGTTGAGCTAGAACCTCTTTCTTAGAGAGCTTAGTCTAAGTATCAATCCTTGGGGCTTTTGCCCATACGCATCAACCTATCTCCTTAAGTCCCTCCTTTTGATAGTTTTGTAGGTAGATTTCCGGGAACTCGATGGACTGTTCCAGCAATTCAAGAGTCGTCAACCTATTGCGTTTTTGTTTACAGAGCCCCAGACTATTTGTATCCAAGATTTGTATCAACTCTCTTTCAAGAAATTCAGGATTAACAATTAGAAGAAGCCGTCTGTCTCGCAAAAACCATTTTATAAATTTATGGAAGCTAAGTTCTCTTTCGTATTTATCGTATATGTAAACTCTGAGTATGGAAAAATACATCGTCATTATAAAAATAGCCATTAATCGACTTATAATAAAACAAGCAATCCTTTCTTTTGATGTCCCTTTCATAAGATGGATTTCCAGATTCGATTTCCAATTTTTGAAAATATTTTCTATTTCCCAACGTAACTTGTAGACCGTTCCAATAACCTTCGCTTTCCAGACTTCAATGGAAACATTGGTAATCAAAAATGTAAATCTAACCCATTGCTTGCTTTTTTTTGAAACTGTCCTGCCTTTCTTTTGTGCAGACCTATTTTGTTTTCGTGACCTCTGATTTAATATCTCTTCTGGAACCCGGTAAGCAATCAAACGTACGGGAACCTTTTGTATTCCACCTATAAGAACAGCTATTTCCACAACGGAATCATTAGGAAAATACCTGTCAATATATTCTGGAAGATTTTTAATCTCTTTTCCATTTGTAGTATATATTTTAGGGTTTTGCTTTAAACGGCTCGACCTTTCAACCGTGAAGTGCGACAAATAGTCTAAAGAAAAATGGCCAGCATCACAGTCTCTATCATAAATGAAAAGCTCAGGTTACAGTGGAGTCCTGTGCAAATATCAGGCTGGCTTCAGAAGCAAGTTGATGTAACAGCTGTTGGCCATGAAACTATTTATCAATATGTATGGGCTGACAAACATAAGGGGGGAACTCTTTATAAAGAGTTTCGTCACCGTGGGAAAAAATACAATAAACGTGGCAAGTCAACTGCAGGGAGAGGGTGTAT
>JBLFWS010000158.1:0-7986 GCA_047611865.1 Chlamydiales bacterium | reverse complement strand
TCAACTTTTTGAAGCAGGATAAAACTGTGAAAGCAGGGATTGAGATAAAACGGCAGAAGGCTGGGTGGGATAACAATTACCTATTGTCTGTGTTAGGTGTAAAGTTTTCTTCATGAAATCGCCCTGAGTTGTTCTTCCTTCTACTTTGTTAATAAAGCCACCCTGGGTACCATCGAGGTCACCATTCAAAACGTTAACAAGGCGAAAGTCTACACCACTGAGATTCTCGTTGACACCATAGAGGAGATTGATTCTTGCGCCATTGATAGAAGTACTGTCGTCTACAAGCTGCACAGGGTTAAAAAGAGATAGTTAAAGAGGGTGTTCTTTATTTGAAGTCTCTTTGTCAGCGAATACACATTGAGAAGATGCGATTACGGTTAGTGTAAGAGCGAATTTCTTTAGAAAGTTCATCTTATTACCTTTCTATAATTGTTTGAGGTGAAAGTTGAGTATTGTATTTTAGGACTAAATTTAAATCAATGGGCTATAATTTGTTGTAAAATAGTATTTTAGCAATATTATACCTAAGAAAACTCAAGAATAAATTTACCACTGAGCCAGTGAGATCACGGAGAAATAGATGAGGGCAATGAGAGGCTTGTTGATAAATTTTAACGTAAAATTGTTGAAGCATGGACTCCGACGGCTAATCGTATAAAATGTTCCTCAATTTTCTCATTCTTTTTCACTGATCTCAGTGGCTCATTGGTTACACCATGCAACAATGCCATTTGAAAACACACCCTGGGATTGGAGAACAAACTTGTCCCAAATTAAATAAATGAATTATCTTTTTAATCAGAAAGAACATAGCAAAATTGAGAGGCTATCATGGGAGTTACAGGAGTGAAAGTTTCTGATAAAAAAGACAAGTTCGTCTTTTCTATTAATGACGATATCGGAGAGACAATCGGAGAGCAGGAATTCAATATTCTCGTTATTTTTGACAAGCCTAGCCTTTTACACAAAGACTACCCCTTGGCTATGGTGAGTAATAATACTCTACTTGTTAACAAGGGTGAGTTCGCCTATGTCGATCGTGAGCATTTGAATATCGTAGATTTCAGGAACACTGGCTGTAAGTTTTTGTATCAGTTAAAGGCAGAGCCGAAGTTTGGGAAGGTGAAACGGGATAAATCCGAGTTAGCTATCAATGGAACATTTTCTCAAAAAGATATCAATAAGGGGCTCGTGACCTTCCACCAAAATGGTAATGGGGACGGTTGGGACTTTTTTGTTTTCGCTGTTCTGAATGAAAAGGGAGAAGCCATTGCGAGTAATGCCTTACCTGTAAAAATTGTCATAGATAACTCGGCACCGGTTTTTCTGAATTTGAATGACGTGGCATTGCACAAGGGTAATACTGTTGAAGTGACCAATGACTACTTGCTTGCTTCAGATCAAGAGCAAGGGCCTGATCAGTTGACTTATGAAATAGTTGAGATGCCCAAGTTTGGAGAGTTGACTTGTGAGGGGAGTGGGGTTTTAAAAGGAGGGGCCCGCTTTACTCAGCAAGACATTGATAAAGGGAAAATTTCTTATCGCCATACGAGTAAAACGATAGGAAATGACAGCTTAACTTTTACTGTAAGTGATGGTGAGGGGGGCGTGACGGAAAGGAAGACTATAAATGTAGTATCATTACAAATTGGTGAAGCTCTTCCTGCAATCGGTCACTCTATCGTTGAAGGAGATAGTGAAGAAAAGTCGAATCAAGAAAAAAAAGTTATGGATAAAGGAAGCATTTACGTAAATACACTGACTTCTCAATCTTTGGTTCCTGCAGACGTATATGTATTTAATGATCCAGCATTTGATCACATGGAATTCTTGATTACATTGAAAGATGCACCTAGTCATGGTCAGATCACAAAAACCAGAACTCCTCCAAAAACTAGTATGGATTTTCGTAAGGGGCTACCTCTTAAGGAAGGCGAGAGCTTTAGCAAGGAAGACCTGGTTCACGGCCTAATAGCTTATCAGCATAATGATAAGGAAGCAAAGGAGGATCAGTTTACTCTAAAGGTGTTCGATAAGCGTAAAAAGTTGACCTATTTTTGTGCCTTTAAGGCCATGATGATTGAGGATAATAAGGCTCCTGTATTAGTCGAGCGTCATGAGTTGATTGTTGTGAAAGATGGAACACGCTCTATTACAAATAAACTACTAAAAGCAGTAGATGCTGAGCAAGGTCCTGAAGAGTTGACCTTCACTGTGTTGACACGGCCTGAACGCGGCAGCTTGGTTCTTTATGGAAAAGCTTTGCAGAATGGGGGGACCTTTACCCAATACGATGTTAACAAGGGTGGCTTATCCTATGCGCATAACGGCTCCAAGGAAAGTGAAGACAGTTTTATGGTAAATGTAAGTGATGGGGCTGGAGGCTCGTTAGATAAAATCAGAATGCATATCTTTATCACAAAGAATCAAATTGCATTATTTCATAACCATCCTTTGTCAGTTAGTTCAAGCGGGGAATCAATTTTTAACAAAAACAATCTCGAGGTTATTTATACCGGCACAGAAAAGCCTGGCTTTACTTATAGTCTTGATGTAGCTCCGGAAAAAGGGGAAATGTTACTTAAGGGGGAAGTGCTTCAGCCTGGAATGAATTTTACTCAAGAGGATATTGAAAATGGGGATTTGGCCTATCACCATACGGGATGATTGAGGGGTAAGCTTGACAGGTCATTAGTACAGCAAATTAATTTGCTGTACTAGTTATTATTGGCGTTGTTACATAAAACATGCGTCTACAAGAGGCTTATAATTAAAATTTTACCGCCGAGATCACAGAGGGCACAGAGAAAATAAAAAATCACAGATCAGTTGATAGCATATTCTGAGAGACTTTATGCATTTTTCTATCTTTCTGTGTTCTCGGTGCTCTCTGTGGTTAAGTAAATGATTGTAAACGTATTAAGTTATGCAACAACGCCGTTAATATTCGCGAATCTTACCGCCAGCCCATCCGAGCTTAGAGCGAAGGGTAGAATAAAAATCGCGGCGTAAAAAGTTGACCAGATTGAAGGTCCTGGTACTTTTTGAGATATGAAATACCTCGCCGGTTCTTAAATTATGCTTGGCAAAACCATCAAAAGTGATTTCTACAGGATCCCTATCACTAAGGTACTGAACTTGGATATCCTTGCCTGGCATAAAGACGATGGGTCTATTGGATATGGTGTGGGGGCTAATAGGAGTGAGTACAAAGGCATCTAGCTCAGGAGCCAGGATAGGTCCACCGGCTGCCAGGGAGTAGGCCGTGGAGCCACTGGGGGTTGCCAGGATCAGTCCATCGGCAGCAAAAGTATTTAGGTAGGTGCCATCTACGTGGATGGCTAGTTCAATGAGGCTTGGATTTTTGGAACGATGAATAACCATCTCGTTGACCGCAAAGCATCGCTCGCCGGTAACGGTTCGACCTTCCATCATGATGCGCTGTTCAATCGTATAGGCGCCGTTCAAAAGGTCTTGAAGACTTGGGTAAATATCGGAAATGGGGACGTCTGCCAAAAATCCCATGTGGCCGAGATTAATTCCAACAATTGGAGCTTCTAGTTCGGGGTATTTATGGATCAGGCGTAAGATCGTGCCATCTCCACCCATAGAGATGAGAAAGTCAATCTCATTTTTATCTACGGAAGAAAGGGGCTGTGCTTCGATGTAATCTGCATCAGCATCGTCAGCAACAACAGTGACATCTTGACTTGTCAGGAATTCTCGTATCCCCAACGCCAGATTTTTTGCCGTTTTCTTCTTGATGTTGGGAAAGAGAGCGATGATCATAGTTAACGAGCCTTTTCTGCCGTCCTATTTTTTAGGGAGAAATCTTCAACAACTTTATTTGCAATCTGTTCTGCTTTTAGGCCTAGTTCTTCAATGAGGGCCCCATAGCTTCCATGACCTACATATTCATCAGCTATGCCAAAATTGAGAACTTGGACATTTGTTAGGCCATTTGTAATAAGAAAATGACTGATAGAGGCACCGAGTCCTCCGGAAATAGAGTGTTCTTCGATCGTAATGACTTTGTTATGTGTCATCAACAGTTTGTGTAATAGGTCACTATCCAAAGGCTTAACAAATATAGGGTCAAGTACTGTAGGGCTGTGACCTTTGCTTGCTAAAATTTCGCGAAGCTCAAGGGCTGTGTTGGCCATATGACCAAGCCCGATAATGAGAATTTCGTTACCTTCTTTCAGGACTTCCCCTTTGCCCAGTTCTCGATATTTGAGAGGCTCTTCGCCTTCTTCGGTAGGAAGGTTAGGGTATCTGATGGCTGTGGGTTTTTTCCAAGAAAAGGATGACTCTAGCAGTTCTTTAAGGAGCTGTCCATTACGAGCTTGGGAGATCACCATGTTTGGCATGGCCTTCAAAAAGCTTATGTCATAGATGCCGTGGTGTGTAGAGCCGTCAGGGCCTGAGAGCCCTCCTCTGTCAATAGCAAAAACAACAGGTAGTTTCTGAAGGCAGACGTCAATAAACACATTATCAAAGGCTCTTTGGAGAAAGGTGCCATATATAGAAGCGATGACTTTCTTTTTTCCTCCAAGAGCAAGACCTCCGCAATAAGATACAGCATGTCCTTCGGCGATGCCTACATCGATACAACGTTCGGGAAAGGCTTCCATAAGTGCATCAAGGCAGGAACCTTTCGACATGGCTGGAGTAACGGTGACGATGTCAGGGTCTTTTTCTGCCATCTTGAGGAGGTGACGACCAAAGACACTGGGGAAGGTCGGTTTGGAGGGCCCAGAAGAAAGAAACTTCCCAGTACTACGGTTAAAGGGTTTGGCCCCATGGTAGTTAATGGGGTTTTTTTCAGCGATGTCCATTCCCTGTCCCTTTTTTGTCAGGACATGGAGTATAACGGGCTTAGTGGAGTGCTTGAGGGCTTGGAATACATCGATAAGTTGGCTGATATTGTGCCCGTCAACAGGACCTACATAGGACAGATGATACTGTTCAAAAAACGAGGCTTGGCTCACAAGATTTTTCAGGGATTCTTTGACTTTTTGCCCCTGTTTAGCAAGGACTCCTCCGAGGCTGGGAATCTTTGAGACCACAGATTCGATATCGTCGTAAATTTTGTTTGCAGTGGGGTTGTTGAGCATACGGCTGAGTATGTGTGTAATAGCTCCGACATTTTTTGAGATGGACATAGCGTTGTCATTGAGAATAACAATAAATCGGCCGAGATCGCGGGAAATGTTGTTTAAGGCTTCAAGAGTTAAGCCGCAAGTAAGGGAGGCATCTCCAATAATGGGTATTATATGTTCTTTTTCCTTGGAAAGGTCTCGAGCATGAGCCGTACCTAGAGCTAGAGAAAGAGCGGTACCTGCGTGGCCAGCGTGGAAATGGTCGTGGGGGGATTCGTCAGGGTGGGTAAAACCGCAAATGCCATTGTGTTGGCGAAGTTGTGCAAAGCGGTCATTTCGGCCAGTAAGAAGCTTGTGGGGGTAGGACTGGTGACCTACGTCAAATAGAAATTTATCTTTAGGGGAGTCAAAGACCCAATGCAAGGCAATAAGAAGCTCTACAGTGCCAAGGCTGGAAGCCAAGTGGCCGCCATTAACTGAGACGACTTCGATGATTCTTTGTCGAAGTTCTTTTGCAAGGGATTCGAGTTGTCCCAGGGTAAGGTTTTTTACAGACGCGGGGTCTATTATACCCTCTAGAATCTCATAGCTCATTATTCAAGGCCTTTTTCGTTGTCTATAGCGGCAAATGTTTTTAAGGAAGGGGTGTTTTCGTCATCCATTTCAAGATCCCCATTGCGCTTTTTGATCAAAGTTTCAATCCTTTTTTCAGCATCGTTTAAGCGCGTGCTGCAATTAGAAATGAGAGTGTCTGCTTCTTCGTAAAGCTTTAGCGAATCGTCTAAACTCACAGTACCCGAGTTCATTTTTTCGAGGATCTCTTCAAGACGAGCAAAGGATGCTTCGAAATGAACTTCATTTTTTTTCTCTTTTTGCTTGCTCACTATTCGACTTCTTTAATTGTTGCAGTTAATTTCCCATCAGAAACTTTAATATATATCTTATCATCTTTTGAAACTTGTCGACTTGATACTATAACGGAACCATCTTTTTGAGAAAAGGCAATACTATAACCTTTTTTAAGCAGGTTTTTAGGATCAATTGCTTTTAAGTTGCGTACAAGAGCTTCGAAACGTTCTTTTTTTGTGCTAAAATTAATTTTAGCTTTAAAGGAAATTTCTTCTCCATGCTGAAGGATTGCGTTCTTGTATTTGTTAATTTGATGAGTAATAGCTGTGTCGAGGTTTTTCTGCCAATACCTGAGTTTTTGGAGGTGGTGTTGGATTAAAGCCGTGGGCTTGAGGGCCTCAGCCTGTTCTTTTTTCCCCTTTAGTTTAATGCGGGTTCTCTGAAGAAACTGTAGCATAGCCTGATCCATGCTATTGCGCATGTCGTCAACCTGTTGGATTTGACGGCCTATAATAGTATAGGGGGAGCTGAAAAGGGGGTGACGGGTGAGCCCATCGAGACGATGGCGGTTTTGTGCAATTAAATGCATAATAATTTCTGAAAGGCGGCCTTGTATCTGAGAAAGAGCTTGTATTTGGTGAGCTTTTTCCTCTGCAACGACTTCTGCTGCGGCAGAAGGGGTAGGGGCTCGCAGGTCTGCAACATATTCAGCAATGGTGTGGTCTGTTTCGTGACCAACAGCTGCGATAATAGGAATACGGCTATGAAAAATAGCTGAAGCCACAATTTCTTCGTTAAAGGCCCAAAGGTCTTCTATGCTACCGCCCCCTCTGCCTATGATCATGACGTCTACAAGGTCATGTTCGTTAAATTGTTCGATGGCTTTGGCAATCTCCCCGGGAGCTTCGATTCCTTGTACTCTGACAGGATTGAGAATGAGGTGGAAGCCGGAGTAGCGACGGGTTAAAACATTGAGAATATCTTGAATAACAGCTCCTGTAGGGCTAGTTATTACACCGATTCGTTTTGGGGATTTTGGAAGGGGTTTTTTATTTTCTTTGTCGAACCAGCCTCTTTTGTGAATATCTCGTTTCAGTTGTTCAAGCTTGAGGAGTAATTCTCCGAGTCCAGCATGATCCAGCCTTTTGACGACGACTTGGTATTTGCCATGAGGAGCGTATACGCTTAGCTCGCCCTTAATAATGACGCTATCTCCTTCTTTGGGCATGCGGTTCAATGTGGAGGTGCTTCCTTTGAACATTACGCAGGAGATCTGGGCGGAGCTGTCTTTTAGGGAAAAGTATAGATGACCGGATGATTGCCTGCGGAAGTTACTTATTTCTCCCTGAATGCATACAAAACGAAAATTGCTCTCAAGTTGCTGCTTGATGGCGAGGGAAATTTCCGAGACCGTCAGAATAGGGGTTTCTTGCTTTACGGGATTCGCTGTCATCTATCAAAAAAGTAGTTTAAAATTAATTCTATTTATTCTGGACTGTTTTAGTCCAGTGCATAGAAAATACGGTAATCTTTACATTAACTCCAGAAATTCCCGGATCAAAACGATGCTTGTGCACTGTTTGGTTTAAGATTGGAGGGTGGCTCGTACTGTTTTTTTCTTTATGTTTCCCCTCTGTGCCTCGTAGGAACCGTTAAGAAATAATTGGGCATGGTTCAATTCAAGGTAACACTTTTTCCTAAGCCTATAGGCTGTCTGACCAAAATCTCGGATGACTTAAGAGAAGCGAAGGAATTTGTGATTATGTAACTGAGTCATGCCCGATCTTCTAAAAATGCAGGGTATCAAAATTGATAAACGTTTTGTTCTTTGCTTATATTGGAGAGGTGCCACTACCGTGGCACAGAATCTTTTTTTCCTATCCCCGAGCTAAAGCACGGGGCTAACAAGAGGGAAGACCACTACCGTGGCCTTAAGAAGAAATCACCTATACCCCCCTCTCCAACAAAGAAATAAAATTATCCCATTATTAGCTAATTTGAATAAGCCGGCTATGGATAACTCCTAATAGCC
>JBLFWS010000157.1:0-8111 GCA_047611865.1 Chlamydiales bacterium | reverse complement strand
TTTACCCAAGGAGATTCTTTCGATATACAGGTGCTCAGTGCCTGTAGGCACGGGGCGTGTTTTATAGGCTCTGCCGATTTTAGCTTCTACTTCTGTGATATTGGTCCCCAAGGGGATCTCACTGAAGTGGGCCTGCGTGATAAAAGACTGGCTGCAGGAGCAAAGCATAAAAAGGGCTAGAATTAGATAATATCGTTTCAAAATTATTCGCTCTCTTTTGGTTTTTCTGATAACCAGATACTTCCTTCGATCATGGTTCGCATTTGATCTTTCGAAGTGAACTCGGCACGGGTTAAGTAGATTTGATCCCGTTGCTTTTCGAAAATTTCAAATCCTTCGAAGTCCAGATCGTTACCGCGGAATTCCCAAGCGAGGACTTCATCATCAAGGATTCCTTTTCCTTCAACCCTACCAAGAATTTCATTGCTAAGGTTCACCAGAAATTGTTTATTCGCGACGTAGGAAATATGAAAGGTATTGATCATCTTGTCTGGTACATCAACAATTTCAATTTCTTGAGTGCAGAGAATAGAATCATCCTCTTGGTGCGTTACATCCCAGCGAGTAGTATAGTCTAATTGCTCGGCGGACATGTTAAAGCTTATTTTTCCTTTTCCAATCCAGTAACCTGGCTTGAGGATGAACTGATGATTACTAGTCAAAACATAAACCTCCGGCTATAGATACTTTGCAATATTCCTAGGGCAGTCATTGTTGAAAGTACAGAAGAACCTCCGTACGTAACTAGAATCAACGGTACCCCAGTGATAGGTAAAAAGCCACACATCATGCAGATATTGATGAGAATGTGCATGGCTAGATAAACCGTGATGCCTGCTGATAGCAAACGACCGAAATGATCTTTCGCCACTGCCGACACCTGAAAACTAAAGTAAATCAAAGCGTAAAAAAGCGCCATAAGGAATACAAGCCCGACTAAACCAAATTCCTCCCCAAAGGCGGGAAACACGGAGTCGGTATGGGGAGCGGGGAGCCATCCTCCAGCGGAAAACTCACTTTTTCTCCAGCCTGTACCGGTAAGGCCGCCAACAGCAATGGCCGTTAAAGAAGCTTTTTGGTGATGGGTATTGGGGTTAAGTCTTTCAAATTGATAGTCTTTAAGTACATGGGTGGCATAGGGGCGTATTTCTTCGTAGGGTATGATCCCGAGAAAAATCAGGAGAATGCAGCCGACGGCTGCTAAAGCAGCACCAGTCATTAGTTTGATAACTGTGGGGTGTATATCACCAAAGTAGAACATAACCAGTGTGATAGGGTAAAGAACAAGAGCTGTTCCTAGGTCGGGTTGTTTAAGGATGAGGAGGAAGGGAATTCCTACGATGATACCTGAAAGGATCGCCGTACTCCAATGGCTTGCCTGTGCCCGTCTTCTTTCCAAAAACCAACTGACACTAATTACAACTATAAGCTTTGTATATTCAGATGGTTGGGCGTAGAAGTTGATAATAGGGATTTTGTACCATCGCCGCACATTTTGGATGGGGTCGGTAAAGAAAAGACCAATTAAGGCGACGATCATTAGGAAGTAGAAGATCCAGGCAAATTCACGTAGTTTGTTATAGTCAAAACCCGCGCATAGGGCGTAGACAATGCTACCAATGGTAAACCATTTGATTTGACTTTTTACGGCAGGAGTAAAAAAACTTGTTGAAGCGGATTCCATAATACCTTCCCCATTAGTTTGAGAGGAAAGGATAAGAAGGCTGACGAGCATCAGTCCCAGGATAACGGGAATTACCCGGAAGTCGATTCGTTTTAGGTGACTATGGCTCCACATGGCGGTATATTTACTACTTGTGAGTGAAAGGTGTTAAAGGATTATTATCAGCTTTGTTCAGAAATAACTCAAGAAAACCGCATGAAGAGTTTCAGCGCTGCAGGTGAAATTATTAAGTTTGACAGAGCACTAGAGATATGTCTCCGGAATAAAAGGTTTTGATTTTATTGTTTTCTATTTCGATTTGAATGCTTCCATCAGGATTGAGAGAGGTGAAGCGTCCCTTCCATAAGTTTCCCCCGTCGTCCAAGCTAACGATTTTATTTTTAAATAGGTTGAAGCGATCAAGATCTGAGTGAAATGAGTAGGGATTGTTTGAAAAGAAAAGTTCAAGATCTTTTGCATATCTCGATGCCAATGAGGAGCCTAGTTCCTGGATACTTATGTTTTCCCCTTCTTCGAGCACAAGGGAAGTTGCGGCCTGTCCAATGCTTGCTAAAGTATGAGGGGGCATATTTACATTGAGGCCGATACCCATAGCAATTCCTGGGCCTTCCGCAAGAGTTACGAGCTCTGCCAGTATACCCGCGACTTTTTTACCATTTATCAGGAGGTCATTGGGCCATTTAATTTGGGGAGAGTAGCCAAGGTCTTCTAAAAGACGTGCTGTGGTAACAGCGAGTACTTGTGTAAGGGAGCCTGGTGTTTTTAAACTGTCGGGGATTTGAAAAACAATAGTAGCGTACAAGTTTTCCCCAGCAGGAGAAATCCACTTTCTTCCTTGACGACCTTTCCCATCTCTTTGTTTTTCCGCGGTGATGAGAGTGATTTTTCCAGGTTCAAAATTTTGAGCATTTATTTTGGCCCAGGAGTTTGTTGAATCTATGTCAGGAAAATGTATGTGGACGATCTCACGTTGCATTATTTTTATTTGGTTCCTTAGTACTAGAAATCCATATTTTCCATGTCAGGAACAACAACCAAGTCAGGGTGTACTTTTGACTGCAATACTTGTTGAATGTAGCTCAAAGTAGCTCCTACAGAGGAATAGCAGGAGGTGCAAGATCCGGAATAAGAGATGATGACTTCTTTATCGTTTAATAGATTGAGAAGGTTAACACCGCCGGCATCCATCTCAATATAGGGGCGAATATCTTCAGTCAGAACAGCTTCAATGATGGCGAGTTTCTTATCGGTATTAAAGGTTTCCCATCCGGGGTAACCGCCTTCAACACCTTCTATAGAGGGAGCGGAGGGCGAGGGGGCTATGTAGGTTTCTGCAAGGGGAATTCCCGAGCAACTTTGGGAGGCACCATCGATACAATCCAGGATAAGATTTAGGTGGGTGGCGGTATCTTCGGGGAAGGCGGTTTGGTCGCTTTTGTCTCTCAGATGGCTATCTATGAGATTGGCTCCCATTCGTTGGGCCTGATCATAATTTTTACCAATGACAAGGTCGCATGCAGTTTCAGCTATACCAATGAGAACGGATTGGCCGTAAACTTGAAATTTTGCATCGGCGATGACGCCGTCATGGGAGTCAACCAGCCAATAGATTTTCACAGCGTTTCCATCTTCGATTTCTCCAGCAGTCCCCGTAGCTAGGTGCATAGCTCTGGCTTCAGCATTTTCATGAGAAAAAAAACCTGTGTTTTTAGGATTTTCAATTTTCCTGGTCAGAATCTTGCTGTACTGATGCCAAGAGAAAGGAGAGGTAAGTTCTGATCTACTCATAATGGGGCTATCTTAAAATTTGTTGAGAAATGGTTTGTAATTTCACAGCTTCACCGCTGATGATTTCTATAGCCTCGTCAATTTCTTCTTCTGAGGTGGAATGAGATAAACTGAAACTGAGAGAACTTTCGGCGTCACTGGTGTCATATCCAGAAGAGCTTAAAATTAAACTGATTTTCTGGAAGTGGCTTCCCCCGAAGCTTGCAAGGACGCCTTTTCTATTTAGCATAAAGAGTAAAGCATCGTTGGCTATACCGGGAAAGGTAATGGCGGTACAATTTGGGAGGCGCTCGCTGTCGGCAAAGCAGACTGAAGTTCCGGGAACTTTTTTCATTATTCCTTCTTCGAGCTTATTTCTGAGTCTGGCGACTTCAGTACACATGAGGTCGAGATTATCTGTAGCTTCATGAGCAGCATGACCGAGGGCAACCAGGCAGGGGACATTTAGGGATCCTCCTCGCATGGCACATTGTTCGTTACCTCCGCCGATAAATGGACTTAAGTCTTTTCCTTCACGGATCAGTAAGCCTCCAGTTCCATGGGGGGCATGAATCTGGTTGCCGTTGAAGGTAATGAAGTGGGCATTGATATCATCAAGATCAATATAGAGTTTACCTAGAACGTTCGTTGCATCTACATGGAGCAGGATTCCCCGTTGATTACAGATTTTTGCAATTTCCGAAATGGGGTTGATGACACCAGTTAGGCCGTTGGCCCAGGATAAGGAAACTAACGCTGTTCTGGGAGTAATAGCATCAGCAATAGCTTCTGCGGTGATAAAGCCTTCATCATTGGCTTCTGCCATTTTTCCAGTACAACCTAATGCTTCAAGTAGACTGATGGCCATGACAGCGGGAGCTTCGTCAATATTTGAAGTGATAAAGTGATTCTTTCCGGATTCAGTGGAAAAGTCTTTGTAGACTGAGGAGATGACATGGTTGACAGCTTCTGCACCAGAGGAGGTGAAAACAAAGGCGTCTTTATCTTTTGCTCCCAAAAGATTGTATATATTTTTGTAAGCCGTAGCCATATGGGGAAGTACCTCTAGTCCCATGCTGTGCGGAACAGATGGGGTTCCCCACATCTCAGTGAAGAATGGCTGCATTTTTTTGATGGCTTCAGGTGAAGGCTTACATATGCTGTGGTTGTCTAGATTAATGCGTTGCATTGATTGCTTGTTCTTTGGTGAAGGTTCCAGTTTCATAATTGTACGTTATGGGTACTCCCGTACCGATTTCAAGTTGTAGGACTTCTTCTCGGGAAAGGCCATCAAGATGCATAATGATGGAGCGTAGGGAGTTTCCATGGGCGGAAACTAAGACGTTTTTCCCTAACATAAGATGGGGGACTATGAAGTCTTTAAAGTAGGGAATGGACCTTTCAGCTGTCATTTTGAGACTTTCACCATTGGGAGGAGGGGTGTCGTAGCTGCGTCGCCAGATTTTGACCTGTTCAACGCCAAATTTTTCGGCTGTCTCAGTTTTGTTTAACCCTTGAAGTTCTCCGTACATTCTTTCATTAATTTCTGGGGATTGAACGACCGGGATACTTTCTTCTTGGTTTTCGGAATAGGTTTTGCTCCATTCTGCAAGTTTGCTCCCCTCGGGATGTAGTAATATGGGAACTTTTGCGGATGAGTGTTTAGACATGGCAAGCATGGCGGTCATTTGAGAGCGGATAAGAGAGGAAACAAAAATGATGCCAATGGGGGTGTCTTTTATTTGTTCACCGGCATTTAACGCTTCTGTGATCCCTTTTTCACTTAAGGGAACGTCTACCCAGCCTGTAAAGAGGTTGAGCCTATTCCACATGGATTCCCCGTGTCGTAATAAAATCAGCTTGCTCATGAAAATTACCTACTTAGATCTTCATAATTTCGAAAAAATATTAATGGAATAGACGATTAAACGCAAACTGGATCATTAATAATGCTCAAAACAATATAAAAAATATTTAATTATTTGATTTAGTTTTAAGGAGTATAAGGATAATTAACCTTGATTTTAATTTATATTTTGTTTAAAATATCATCTTTTTATTGAATATTCGGATTGGTTCTTATGTCAAATGAAAAACGCCTGAGCAAGGCAATGGCTGCTGCTGGAATCGCTTCACGCAGAGCTTGTGAAAAACTGATTTTTGCGGGTCTCGTGAAGGTGAATGGAAAGACAGCGCTTCTTCCTCAGACAATGGTAGATTGGGAAAGAGACTCGATTATCGTTGATGGGAAGGCAGTTAAAGGCGAAGAAATAAAAAAGTATTATATGCTCAACAAGCCTTGTGGTTACGTTTGCTCTAATAAGCAAGGGAACAGCACAAAAATTGTAAGTAATCTTTTTAAAGACGAAGGGAGCAGGTTGTTTACTGTTGGTCGTCTTGATAAGGAGACTTCTGGCCTGATTATTGTGACTAACGACGGACATTTTGCTAATAAAGTGATTCATCCTTCTAACGGCGTTGAGAAAGAATATTTGGCAAAAACCAACAAAGAAATTACAGCAGAGCACCTAAAGCTCATTTCAGGTGGAGCAATTGTAGAAGGGGCCTTCGTACAACCCAAATCAGTTACTAAGGTTCGTAAGGGAACTTTGAAAGTTGTAGTATCAGATGGGAAAAAACACGAAGTACGTATTCTTCTTGAAAATGCCGGACTGGAAGTAAGAGAGCTGTCCCGAATCCGTATTGGTGGGCTTCATCTTTCCTCTTTAGCAAGAGGTCAGTGGAAAGCAATGACTATACAAGAACAAGAACTAGTGACTGGTTGTGCATGAAAATGAAAAAAAAGAAGCGGAATAAAACTCCAGAGCACGACCTCGAAACAATCATCCCTCTTCTCATCTCTCAGTGGAGAAAGCTTCGTAAGATCCACGGCGGTCCAGAAGATGTTCTGCAAACTCGTGAGCTACGCCGCGCAAGCGCCGTTGTGAAGCACCTGTTTGATGGCACCCCTCATCCTGATGGAAAAACGTATTCCGAATCCGATCTTATTGGTGGCCATTTACTTTATGAGTGGATTGTCCGCTACCAAGAGGGCCTCAGTCTTATTACTGAGATCCCAACTCCTCCTCGCCGTGTTTTGGATCTTTGTGGGGAAGTGGGAGCGTTTTCCTTTGCCGCCTCTCAGCATGGTGCTTCAGATGTACATCTTCTGGATATCGATGAGTTGAATCTGAGGTTGGCAGGAGAAATTCATGGCCGCTACGGGCATCCGATCACAGTTCATAAGAAAGACGTACATCAGAAGGATGTGCTACAAGATTTTCTTGCCAGTGAGAAAAAATTTGACCTCATTATCTTGGGATATGCTCTAAATGAACTGTTCCCTAGCACGATGAAAGGCTGGGCCAAGAAGCAGAATGCTTTCGTAGAATCTCTAATGGACAGTTTAAGCGATGAAGGACATATCCTTGTCGTGGAAAATTCCTGGACAGCATCAAACAAGCGCGTTTTACAGCTTCGAGAAGATATGGTAGAGAAAGGGATTCCCGTTCAAGCTCCTTGTATTTGGACCGGGAAATGCCCTGCACTGCAAAATACTAAAGGATATTGCTTCGCCCAAAGAGAGCTAGCAGCCCCTCACTTCTTTAAGCAGATGCAAAAATCTGCCCAGATCAAAGCTGGATCAGTGAAGATGTCTTATCTTCTACTGAAAAATCCCAAATCCTCTTGGCCTAAGCTACCAGACGAAAGACTCTATAGAGTGATCTCTCCTCAGCTAGAGAGCTATCACGGAGCAAGATACCACCTCTGTGGTGTCGACGGCGGAAAAACCCTCGGTTCCCACATTACCGATCATCCAAAAGAGTCTCGCTCCTTCGAGTACGTTCGCAGAGGTGATATCATCTCCGTTAGCGACCTGCTAGAAGACAAAGACCGCCTGGAAATCATCGAAGGCAGCACAGTAGAGGTAAGGGTCTCCTGCGGAAAAGCCCTACCCTCCTCCGAAGAAGACCTCGAATATTGATATCGATCTCATAGCGTATTAAGGTGGAACCCCATGAAGCCATGGGGTTCCACCTCACACCCCACCAAAGGGCCAGCCCTCTGGACTCCTATGTAGTGTCTTATGCCTTAGACGCTCTTTTATCTTAGTCAGCAGAAATGGGGTTTCACCTCAAACCCCGCCAAAGGGCCAGCCCTCCGGACTCCTTCGTAGTGTCTTATGCTTTAGGCGCCTCTTAATACAATTCCTTTTTATCGTCTCTGAACTCCGTTCCTCTCGCACTCAGTCAGCAACCTCGTTCCGATGGCACTGAATAGCCCGGCTTCGCCGGTTGACGATGCCTGTCAGAATACGAATTTACACAAGTGGTAATTCTGAATATTTCTGTGCTCATACGTATTCTGACAGGTATCGTCACACCACCGGAGGTGGATCTTTTCAGTATCATTGGAACAATGGTGCTGACTGCTTTGCGAGAGGAACGGAGTTCATCGATTGCAGAAAAATATGCTCGAGATAACGACGCTTCGATTGTCACAACAACTAAAGGGGAGTCCAGAGGGCTGGCCTGGGGTGCCACAAATGGGGCTAAAATCCCATAGCCTCTCCCTCAAGAGTTCCGGTCAATACCTGTCCCATTTTTTTAGAGATTTTGTGGAATAGGCGAAGCCTTCATAAGGTGCGAAGCTCCGTCGC
>JBLFWS010000156.1:0-8112 GCA_047611865.1 Chlamydiales bacterium | reverse complement strand
CCCTATAAAATATGCAGACGAACTTAAGACATTGCTGACATGGCAGTTTCAGACTTTTGGTAAAGTAGAGAAAAAGGAGAAAAGAATGGCTGCATAATTTTATCGGATTCTATCGCCCCTTGGTATAAAGATCGGTAAAGCAAATACAGCGATTAAAGAAATATTGGATGTGTGTGGAGATGAAGTCTCTTTAGCTTCTTCCTCAACGACTCTCCCTTCTCTTGTTGAGAACTCTGCAGAAAGCATGTCTACTATATTCGCCTTCTCCGATGAGATCCCCCGGCCCACGCGATCTAACGCAATGAATGAAAAAGAGTTGAAAAAGTGGATTGATGCTCATCCGCGATCTGTTAGAAAGTCTGTGGAAGCTGCGGTATCAAAGGTCAGGCATGTGGATCAGGAGGGCTTTGAAAGAGCTTTGAAAAAATGTGCGCGTCAATTAGTGGAAGAGTTAGAGGGTAGTGGAGAGATCAATGGCTTTCAATACTCCGTATACGGAGAAGATAAAAAAAGTAATAAATGGGCATACAAGATTGCCGAGCAGGAATTTCCGGAGTCACTAAGGCCTGAGAAATTCCTGGGAGCTAGAATTTGTGGCGAAGGGGATTCTATAAGTGTTTCAGAAAACATCGTGTTATTTGATGATGCGACATACTCAGGGGAGCAACTAGGCCGAATAATAAGGCATACCAAAGCTCAGGTTAAAGCAGCACAAAATATGCATCCGGATAAAAATATCCCTATGCCAAAGCTTTGGATCTGCATTCCTTTTATGACAAATAAAGGGGAAGCAAATGTTAGATCAGCTTTGGAAAAAACTGGCTTGGAATTTTTTATTGCAGACCACGAAAGGATTGATACTGTCCAGGAGTTGTTTGAATCCCAACCCAAGACCTTGAATACACTTAATTCAATGTGGGGATTCGCTGAATCGGAGCTCATGAGCGGAAAGAAGGATGTGCCATTGAGCGTAGTCAAGCACCTAAGAGCCAGGGCAGAGAGCCAAGGGCTTATTTATTTCGATCATAAAGTCGGTGATAATCTCTCCTTCCCCGAGGCTCTTGCAGAGGGAGTTGTTATAGACAAGAAGAAGAGGAAGTCTAAAAAAACTTTTGATGTCATCCCTAAAACTCACCCTCCCTATAAGTCAAGTTTACCCCAGATCGAAAAACCTAGGTTGTAGCCTTTTTTTAATAAAAGGAGCTTCGTTCTTTTCTCTGAGATTTTACCTAGTGACTCAGTATGAAATAGAATTGACTATTGTTGTCAGTATTCTCAGAGTTTTGTAAACTGCTTATTGCTCTCGACATCCAAGTCGGGAAAATAACTTTGACTCCTAAGGCCCCGTCCTCAGCAACCAGAAACTATTATCCAATAAATTTTAAAGGTTAACAATGGAAGATCTACCCAAGTGTGAGAAGTGTTCCTCTGAGTATACTTATGAAGACGGAACTATGTATATTTGTCCCGACTGTGCTCACGAATGGGCGAAAGAGTCTGAAGAAGAAGAAACAGAAGAGCGAGCAGTAAAAGACGCATTCGGGAACATTCTCAAAGATGGCGATAGCGTAACGGTAATTAAAGATCTCAAAGTTAAGGGATCGGCATCGGGTTTAAAAGCAGGTCTTAAGGTAAAAGGCATACGCTTAGTTGACGAAGTAAACGGGCACGACATCGAATGCAAGATCAAAGGTGTAGGGGCTATGATGCTTAAATCTTCAGTCGTTAAGAAGTGTAGCTAGATCTTTTTTTTAATACAGAGACATATCATTCTTTGGCAGCTTCGGGGATAAGATGGAAGACCTAATGGCAGCGCGTTTACAAATGGCCATTTCATTGGCTTTTCACATCATATTTGCCTGTGTTGGAATCGCCATGCCGTTTCTAATGGCCATTGCCCATGGCTTATGGCTTAAGACAAGAAAAAAAGTGTATTACGACCTTTGCAAATCTTGGTCTAAAGGTGTGGCGATTTTTTTTGCTACAGGTGCAGTGTCTGGTACTGCACTTTCTTTTGAGCTTGGACTCCTTTGGCCAAATTTTATGGAACATGCCGGAGCCATCATCGGTATGCCTTTTTCCTGGGAAGGCACGGCATTTTTTATCGAGGCCATTGCACTAGGCATATTCCTTTATGGCTGGAACAAAATCCCGGATATCATCCATTGGCTTTCGGGGCTAGTCGTTGGGATATCAGGTGTGGCCTCAGCTCTCTTTGTAGTAGCCGCTAATGCTTGGATGAACAGTCCTGCAGGTTTTGACTGGGTCGATGGGGAAGCCATCAATATAGACCCGTGGGCAGCCATGTTTAACGATGCTATGCTAGTGATGGGCGTTCATATGGTCATTGGAGCTTTTCAGGCCACGGGCTTCGCCGTTGCTGGAGTTCACGCATGGCTATTACTAAAAAACCCGAGCAATCTCTTACATCAAAAAGCTCTAAAGATTGCTCTTTTAATAGGTTCAATCGCCGCACTAGTGCAACCTCTCAGTGGCGATTTCATGGCAAGGAGTACTGCAAAACGGCAGCCTGTGAAATTAGCTGCAATGGAGGCGCTGTTTGAAACAAGGACACATGCTCCCTTGCTAATCGGAGGCATACCCGATGTAGAGAGTGCGACAAATAGCTACGCTATTGAAATTCCCGGGATGCTAAGTTTTTTGCTTCACCATGACAGTACAAAGGAAGTTAAAGGCCTCAATGATTACTCCCGTAATCTGTGGCCACCAGTTAAGATTGTACACCTTGCTTTTCAGGTGATGGTGGCATGTGGAATGTTAATGATATTATTGGCTTGTGTTTACTTCTTTTTCTTATGGAAGAAGAAAGAACTAATCTTAAGCCCAACGTTTCTTCGTATTGCCAGCCTCTTTACGCCATTGGGATTTATTGCCATTTGGGCCGGATGGACAGTGACAGAAGTCGGCAGGCAACCCTGGATCATTTATAATATCATGTTTACTAAGGATGCTCTTACGCCGATGCCAGGATTAATTTATCCCTTCGCTCTTTTTTTTACGCTCTATCTATTTCTCTTTTTCGTAGTATCGTGGCTTATGTTGCGTCAATTCAAATTCATTGAAACGTTAGGACCCTGGGAAGAATAAAATGCTTGAAGTAGTCGTTTGCTTTTTAGGTGCGAGCTTAATCTTATATTGCATTTTTGGTGGAGCGGATTTTGGTGCTGGAATATTAGAAATTTTCAAAGGAAAGACAAGGCGAAAAGAACAAGTATCCTTAATAACCCAAGCAATGGGGCCTGTATGGGAAAGTAACCATATGTGGCTTATAATTGCTGTAGTAGTATTCTTTAATGGCTTTCCAAAGGCTTTTGCTCAATTCTCAATCTTTTTCCATATACCCCTGACGATAATGCTTATGGGAATTATCATGCGGGGATGTGCCTTTACCTTTCGTCATTATGATGCTTTTCAGGACGATTCACAAAAGGTCTATTCTTTTATCTTTGCAGTATCGAGTGCTTTCACTCCTTTTATGATGGGTAGCATCGCCGGAGCCTGTCTTCTTGGCAACTTTCATGAGCCCGGTAGCGCATCTTACTATGCGACATTCGTCACTCCATGGCTCAATATTTTTTCATCTTTGATAGGCCTGTATTTATGTGGCCTCTTTAGCTTCGTGGCATCAACATTTTTACTTTTGGAAGCTGAAGATGAAGAAATGAAAGCTCTCTTTAAACGGCGTGTAAAACTTACCGGGATTTTTTCTCTGTCATTAGGGGGGCTTATTTTTATTTATTCAGGATGGGCAGCACCTGAATTATTCACACGATTTCTATCTAATAATTTAAGCCTTTCCTGCATAACTCTTGCTACGGGACTGCTTTATCCCTTATGGAAGAGTTTGGATACTAGAAACAAAAGACTTTCTCAGTTCTTGGTCTCTGCTCTAGTCTCTTGTGTGCTATTGGGATATTTTACCCTGATGTATCCAGAAATTATACATATCTCCGCAGAGAGTGCTATTAAACCTATCAATTTTTATAACACTGCTGCTGGACCGGAAACCCTTTACTACCTCATTTACAGCCTTAGCTTCGGCTTGATTTTCATAGTTCCCGCGCTCTGCTATTTATTTTATATATTTAAGCTTCAGAAATGATCCCTGACATCAGGATCTGTCCGTGGGGACTAGAGCTAGTCTTTAGATTGTTTTTTAATTAAAGGCAGGGTGTTAGATAGTTGTTTTGTGTCTATATTGTATTATATGATAGCGGCTTTGTTTTTAATTAATATATTATATAGTAGATGTTTCTAGTATGTTATCAATATAATATTAATATTAAGCGGCGTTGTTGAATAACTTAATACATTTACAATCATTTATTTAACCACCGAGAGCACCGAGAACACAGAGAGATAGAAAAATGCATAAAGTCTCTCAGAATACGCTATCAACTGATCTGTGATTTTTCATTTTCTCTGTGCCCTCTGTGATCTCGGTGGTAAAATGTTAATCATAAGCCTCTTGTAGACGCATGTCTTATGCAACAACGCCCTATGAAGCCCTTTCTGAGCCTGAGCAAAGCAGGGTCTCCACCGGGTTTTAAATGGGGTAGACCTGAAATGCCGGGCTTGTCTCTCGCTATGCTCGGATTCTACCCAGCTTACATAATGGCATACCTGTTGTGTATCTCTCTTATTTTGAAAATATTTGAAGGGGGCGACGTAAGTAGTTAGTCCTAAGTGATAGAAGGCCTTGAATTAAAATCAGTGATTAGGAGCTCCATTTCGAACTGTAAAAAAAAGTTATTAGCGAATACAGTTATGGTTTTACGCTCGCATGGGAAGTATACAATAATATGGGGAAAATCCTTGTTTTTACCTTACTTCTAATTACTGGAGTGGTGTGCTCCCAACTTCTTCCAGGTTTTGGACAAGAAATCTATTATCCTCTGAAGCACATCATTAACTTTCTGACAACCCTGTGCCTCGGGTTTGTCATGATTCATGTGGGTCTTGAATTTTTCATTGATAAGGCCAAGTGGAGATCATACACTTGGGATTATGTAGTGGCGGCAACAACCGCTTTGTTTCCCTGGATTTTTTGTGCTGTCTATTTTGCGCTCATTCTTCCTCATCCAGACGATGTTGCTCCCCTTCAGCGTTGGCAAGATAGCCTTCTTGCTGGACGTTTTGCAGCTCCTACATCTGCAGGGGTGCTCTTTTCCATGTTCCTTGCTATAGGGATTGGAAAAACGTGGCTGTTCCGTAAGACCCGGATTTTGGCGATCTTCGATGACCTAGATACGATTTTGTTATTGATTCCCCTTAAAATGGCTATCGTGGGTTTTAAATGGGAACTTGTTGTGGTTCTTATTATTGTTTTTTCCCTTCTCTGGCTTGTATTTACCCGCCTTCGCTCTGTGAAATTGCCCTATAGCTGGCAATGGACTTTGATGTATTCATTTGTTATAACTTCCTTGTCAGAGTTTCTTTATTTCTTAACATCTTTGGATGAGGATATGCTTCCCATCCATTTAGAAATCCTTTTGCCTGCTTTTGTTGTCGGTGCGATAATCGCTCATCCCAGAGATCCTCATACGGGAAAAGACTTACTTCATTTAAGCCTTGAAAAACGGGTTGAAAAAAAGGTTGCTACCGTAATTTCGTGTATTTTTATGGTATTGGTGGGACTGTCTACTCCTGCTTTTCTGGGAATGCATTTGGGTGAGGGTGATGGAGCGCTTCCTACGTTCCAACAGATCCTGAATGCGCTGAGCCAACCACCCTTTGTCGGGATGACCTGGGCGACGCTGTCCATTCATATTTGCATTGTAACGTTTCTTGCAAACCTGGGAAAGATGTTTCCTGTCTTCTGCTATAGAAGCGAAGCTTCTCTTAGGGAACGCTTTGCGTTGTCTCTTGGTATGTGCGTTCGTGGAGAAGTTGCCGCAGCGGTCATAGTAACTTCTTTGACTTTGGGGATTAAAGGACCGATGATCCTTGTAGCGGTTCTTTCTCTGGCTTTAAACCTGTGTTTTACAGGGATTTTTATGGCGACCATTAAGACTTTACTAAATCATGCGAGTATCAGAAAATGATTTCATTTTTCTACCTGATCAACCGTAGTCGGAGCAAGGTTCAATATTGACCCTGCGGAAAAAACATGCTAGGATATAAATAAAAAATTTGAAGCTGCTTTGACTACTTCCTCATCCTTCTTTGAAATGAACGTAGATGAACAGTTTCCTATTTTGTGTCTGGCTTTTTTTGTGGCTGCGATCATCCACTCCTTGCTATCAGATCGTTTTCTTATTTTGGCCCACCGCTATGATATCGATGGGGATGAGAAGCGGATGGGTAAAAACTTTGCAGCATCTTTTTTTATTTCATAGGCAATATCACTTGCATTTTTGGTCTGTGGCTGATTCCTGTATTTATATATATGGCTTATTATTATGGCACTGAGTCCATTTATTCTCTTATAAAAGGGCAAAATGTCAATCAAGCTATGTTTAATTTTGTGATGGTTACAATAGCTTTGACAAGGCCTTTACGACACCTTATAGCTAATGTTTTAAGGGCTTTTGGGTTTATGTTTAAAATTCACCTTCTGTTCTGGTGGTATGGCTCCTTTATGCTTACAACCCTTTTAGCTGGCTGTCTTTCAGAGATTGCGCTAATGACCTTGCAATGTTTCCTTTTAGCGCACTTTTTTTTCAACCTGAGCCCTAGCAAAAGCCTGTCTTATTTTACCCTCGGGCTTCTACTGGTCTGTTTGGCTTTTGGAAATACGGTTATACCTTTTAACTTGAGCGATACATTGGATTTTCATATAAAATGGGGCTGGAGCCATTGGCATATTTTCCAGCTTTTCGGATGGAAATCTTTTCTGAGTATTGCTGTAGTAGCAGGTTTTGGAGGCTTTTGGTTCAGAAGTGAATTTGCAGGCATGCAAGAAGAGTTTGATAAAGAAATGGAGGAGGTCTCCTACCATCCCATAATTTTCCGTCTATTCTTTTATTTTGTTATTTTAATTCTTGCCTCACTGAGCAAACACAGCCCTTACTTGATGTTTGCTTTACTGATCGTTATTGTTTTTCTGCATAAAAAGCATTACAGGAGTGAGGAAGAGGGGGAGCTACATCTCAGACTACCTCTTCTGGTAGCTTTCTTTACTTACACTCTTGAAATTTACGCAAGCCTGCAAGCTTCGTGGGTCACACCAATGGTCGAAGGGCTTCAAGGGCCGGCCCTGTTCGCTAGTTCTTTCCTACTTACAGGGTTGAATGAGTATGTACTTGTTCATGCTGTAGAGACAGTACTGAGGCAGGCATCGGAATCCGATAAATTCCTGAGTTGTTTGGGAATAATCGCTGGGGGAGGACTGACGTTCTTTGCCAATTCGGTAAATATAGTGGCCAAAAAAAAACTAAGTCCCTTTTTTGAGTTTCGAGCAATTTCCCCAATCAGGCAGATCTTAGCTTCTTTTTCCATTGCAGTTGCGGTTAGCGGGCTTGTTTTTTTATTAAGTTATGCTGGCTTATAATTTTTCGGGATGGTTCAGAAAGAGGCTTTTTTAGGTAACAAAAAGGGTTGTGGGATCACGCCGTTAGAATATGTCTAATTGTCAAAATTGCGAAGGCTAAATCGAGAAAAATAAAGCTATGCTTAAGCTACCTGTTCTTGAAGTATTGGAGAGGTGCCACTACCGTGGCACGAAATGTGTATCATTCATCCCCTGAGCTAAAGTAAAGGGCTATTTGGAGACAGAGCCACTACCGTGGCTATTAGGAGTTATCCATAGCCGGCTTATTCATGGGATAATTTCATTTCTTTGTTGGAGAGGGGTGTATAGTTGATTTTTTCTTAAGGCCGGTGCAATTAACCACAAGGGTAACACTTTTGTTCACTCACATGGGTAACACTGTTTACCCACATGGGTAACACTTTTGTATTAAATCCAAATAAATATAAATTTAATCTTCTTCTTCTGCTGTTCATCATGTTTGCATGTTTTTAAAAAAACATACATTGACCAGTCCTAAAAACATCCTTTTTTGAACATGTGAACATAATGAACAGTTCTTCTTTCACAAATTTAAACACGTGAGAACCCCCGGATAGGATCAATATACCCAAGTAAAA
>JBLFWS010000155.1:0-8150 GCA_047611865.1 Chlamydiales bacterium | reverse complement strand
AAAAGATCATAGGTAAATTGCACCTTATACGAGTAAAGAAAAAATTTGCAACTGGTGAGGTTTAATGGCCATTATTTAAAGGGTGGAAGGGGAGAGAGGCAAGGAGAATAAGAGGAGAGAAAGAGAAGAAAGAGAAGAGGAACGCGAAGGCAGCGAAGAAAGCGAAGGTCGCGAAGAAGATAAGAGGATGGCCACGGCAGTGGCTCTGTCTCCCTTTAGACCCGTGCTTTAGCTCGGGGTATTGAATAAATATATTCAATGCCACGGTAGTGGCATATCTCCAATGGAAATTAGCTTTGTAATTGAATACACCACAGGTATAATCGGGCCGAATTTTTACCCAGGTTGATTATGAGTTCCCATTTTATCGTAGAGAAAAGCACCCTGAAAGGATCCATACGAATCCCCCCGTCTAAATCACACTCTATGAGAGCCTTGCTATTTGCTTTTATGGCAAAAGGTAAATCAGTTATCCATCATTACCTAGATTCTCCGGATGTAGAAGCCATGGTGCGGGCTTGCAGGATCTTTGGAGCAGAGGTTGAGGTCTTTTCAGACAAGATAGAAATTCAAGGTGTAGCGGGACAACCCCATGCGGCGACAGATGTCGTGGATTCGGGTAATTCTGGACAGGTTTTTCGTTTTATGGGAGCGATGGCTGCACTTTCACCTTCCTATACCGTAATAACAGGTGATGAATCAATCAGAGAAAACAGACCCGTGCAGCCTCTTTTGGATGGCTTGAAGGGCTTAGGAGCTTTTGCTGTTTCTACAAGAGAGAATTCCAGAGCGCCAATAGTGATAAAAGGTCCACTGAAGTCGGGAACAACTCGGATGTGTGGCAAAGATTCGCAACCCGTATCGGCACTCCTAATGGCTGCGGCCTTTGCTTCAGGCAGAACAGAAATCTTCGTAGACGACCCCGGCGAGCTGCCCTGGATTTCCCTTACACTAAGCTGGCTCGACCGCTTTGGTATAGCATACCAAAATAATGACTTCAGACATTACATAGTAGAAGGGGGCGCTACTATCGAGGCTTTTGAAATGACTGTACCCGGAGATTTTAGTTCAGCTGCATTTCCTCTAGCTGCTGGAGTACTGACAAATTCGGAGTTAGAACTACAGAACCTCGATATGAATGATGCTCAAGGAGATAAAAGGATTCTGACTGTCTTGCAGGAGATAGGAGCGAATATCAGCGTAAACGAAGAAGTTCAGACTGTCACAGTAAAGAAGTCCCCACAACTCAAAGGGCTAACAATCGATGTCAATGACATGATTGATGCCGTACCCATACTTTCTGTTATCGCATGTACAGCAAAAGGGGAGACAAGGCTCGTAAATGCTCGGATAGCTAGAGCTAAAGAGTGTGACCGCCTATCCTGCATGGCTGTTGAGTTGCGTAAAATGGGAGCCGATATTGAGGAAAGAGAAGACGCCCTTATTATAAAACCCGCAAAATTATATGGCGCAAAAATCCAGACCTATCACGATCACAGAATGGTGATGGCGATGTCAGTCGCTGGAATGATAGCAGAAGGGAAAACCCACGTATCAGGAGTTGAGGTAGCAAGAAAAAGCTATCCGACTTTCCTGGAGAGTTTTCAAGAGCTTGGAGCTAATATTTCCCTGAGTACTTAAGTCCTTTTTACTTGTCGATTTTTTATTCCGTTCTATAGACTGACTTCTCTTTAATAGTGGGAACAGATGTGAATATTATTCTTTGTGGTTTTAAGTCTTGTGGTAAGACAACGATTGGGCAGCAGACTTCTAAGCTATTGCAGCGAGAGTTTACCGATGTGGATGACCTCTGTGAAAGACTTTACTTGGACAAAATGGGGGACCCTCGATTGTGCAGGGAGATTTTCCTTACTCATGGGGAACAATATTTCCGTGACCTTGAAAGGGCTGCTATTCAGGGGATAGATACGGATAATGCTCTAATAGCTACGGGGGCAGGGGCCGTACTGGATCCCCGTTCTGTCGCAAAGCTTAAAGAGAAGGGTATTTTTATATACTTGCGTCTGAACTCCGAAATACTCAAGAAACGACTACTCAAAGGTGTACTACCAGCCTACCTTGATGTCAGTAACCCAGATGAATCATTTGAAAAAATGTTTGACGAGAGAAAGAACATTTACGAGCAGATAGCCGATGGAGAACTTGACGTTTCATTTTTATCTATTGCAGAATCAGCAGAAACTCTTTGTAACACAGTACAGGAATTGATGAGGCCATATGTCTAGTAACGCTTTTGGAAAGATCTTCAAAATCACCACATGGGGTGAATCACATGGGAAAGCCATAGGTGTCGTCATAGACGGTTGCCCAGCAGGGCTGGAAATTTCAAATGAAGAAATTAATGTAGAACTTGAACGACGTCGACCGGGGAGAAGTTCTTTTGTTTCTCCAAGAAAAGAACTGGATATAGGAGAAATTTACTCGGGTGTCTTCGAGGGGAAAACTACGGGCGCTCCTATTTCTATTATTATAGCAAATGGGGATGCGGATTCTTCCAAGTATGCACCTATCAAAGATCTTTTGAGACCAGGTCACGCAAACTTCACCTATCTAGAAAAATACGGGTGTTTTGACTACAAAGGAGGGGGGCGTTCCTCAGCACGGGAAACAGCAGGGCGTGTTGCTGCTGGTGCGGTTGCAAAAAAGCTTTTGGATCATTTTGGGATAAAGGTATGTGCCTACCTCAAGCAAGTACACTCTATTGTAGCTGTTGTGGAGCCCTCTGCTTATGAAAATCTACAAAGAAAGGTATTGGAGAGTCCAGTCTTCTGCCCGGATTCAGAGGCTGAAAAAGAAATTACCACTTTGTTGCAAGAAGTTATAGCGGAAGGGGATTCTGTGGGCGGGGTCGTAGAGGTCTGTGCTTTGAATGTCCCAACAGGACTGGGAGACCCCGTCTACGATAAATTGGAAGCCTTAATTGCCTCAGCCATGATGAGCCTTCCTGCCAGTAAGGGAGTAGAAGTCGGAAGTGGCTTCTCTTCAGTAAGAATGAAAGGTTCAGAACACAACGATCAATATATCAATGTTAATGGAGATATTCGGACAGAAACAAACTATGCCGGGGGAGTACTTGGGGGAATTAGCAATGGGATGCCATTGATCACTCGGGTTGCGTTTAAACCAACATCGAGTATTATGCGATCTCAAGAAACTCTTGATAAATGTGGTGTGGCGAAGTCCTTTGATTTGCCAAAAGGTTCTCGCCATGATCCTTGTGTAACTATACGTGCGGTGCCCGTTGTCGAGGCTATGATGGCTCTTGTTCTTGTTGACGCTCTATTAATGAAGCGTTTATCAAAGTTGGAACTTTTGCCCTCTCTTGGTAAAATTGAAGAACTTGTGTAGGTTTTTATGTGCTGTCCCTGTTTCCGAAGATTTCAAGAAGCTTATATGACAAAGAGGCTTTTGCCTGACTATCACGAGAAATGGAACGAGTCCGGTGACAACCTGGATATTTTAGTTGGAGCTATTTCCCGAGAAATTCTGGAAAAAATCAAAATACAGATATTATCTGATAAAAAAGCCTTTTCTTTTCAAATTCCTGTAAAGATTTCGGAAAGACATTGCCATAAAATATTGGATCAAGGGATTATAACTCACTTATATATAGGGTTTTTGATTTGAAAAATGGGGGTTTTGGGGCATCAAAACAGGAGGTTTCGAAGAGAGTTTGCGCTTTGTCTGAAAAGGAAATTCGGCGCCATTTTCAAGAAGATTTAGAGCTCCAGAGTTATTATTCTTACATGCTACCCGCACAAGCAGAAGGTAGCTTTAAAGATTATCAAAAAAATACCTTTCATAGGTACTTGCCGAACTGCTTTTCTCGAATAAAAAAAGGTCATTATCAATTCAACATCAAGGTCCTTTATAGGGCGTAAAAACGGTGTGTTTTTCAATTAAGTCATTGATTTAAGTCAACTTGACAAAGTAAAAAAAATTTGCTAATCTTAACTTGGAGTGGAGGAACCTCAGCACGGATGAGGTATGCGAGTTTATTAAGCGACCGAGTGCTTGCTTCAATACTTCCACCAGGCTAATTCTTTAATAAATAATACGGTAAATACTTATCTTTCAAGGGATTAACCAATATAAGGAGAAATCCTATGGATTTACGAAGCGGTTTTGGAATCCTCTCAGATTTCGTGAGAGGCCTAATGGAGCTTTTAGCATCACTAATTGCTCTTAGTGTTCTAGTGCAAGTCCTATTTGGCGGAGCTTTTTACGGCGTGGATGTTGTTGCCAGTTTGATTAAGCTGATATCATCTTTTGGTGAAGCAGGCTTTTCTGGTTTAGTCGCCTTGCTCATTCTGTTAGGACTTATGAAGTGAATACTTCTTACTGGATTTGAACACGATTAGGTAAAATAAACTAGTTGCCCTATCATCTTGAATGATAGCTGGTCCTCAACATCCCATCTGAAGGAGTAGACTCTAGGACGATGAGGCTGTTGTTTATCGTCCTGGCTACTTGTAGCCAGGATTTTTCTGTCTATAAATCGTGGATGAATTTCGCTCCGTTTTGAGACTTGTCGATACCCTTCATGTTATTTCAATAAAACCTGCACATTTCAGTACGCATCTGCGTATGGATGCTTCGCTCGATTTTTAAATGGCACAGATACTGCATTTAATATCTCAAAATAGAATGAAGCAAGCACTTTTGTTAAGTAGAGGACTTGAATTTGTATACAATTTTTTAGTAAGTAAACAGCTAAAATTAAGAAGTTTTCAAGTAAAAACTTGACAAATGTGGAAAATATGTTATGAGTGAGTATATAAAAAATATTTTACCGTAAACCCAAAAAGGAGTGGTTTAATGGACATAAAAAGAGGTTTTGAAGTAGTTTCCGATTTTCTAGGAAGCCTAATTGACCTATTGGCATCTTTAGTTGCAGTTGGAGTTCTTGCTGAAGTACTATTCGGTACGGGTGTTTTTGGTGCAAGTGTGGTGACAAACCTCACGAGCATGATAGCGCACTTCGGAACGCATGGTTTCGCAGGACTTCTTTCATTACTAATATTAGTAGGGCTATACCAGCGGAGAATATAGGGGCTTTAGCAAAATAGACCTCTTGTGTTCATGGGTTCAAGGCAAATAATGCCGGAGACAATAATACTCCCAATGGGCACATAAGATAAATTTAAGCTCCTGGCCAGCTTCTCTGGCCAGGTTTTTTTTGGGAGGTTGACTATGACTTTTTATATATACGACCCGCAAGGTTCCAGCGTCCCATACGAATCTCAAGAAGAATGGCGGAAAGTTGAGAAAACTCAAGAAATTGAACATACTGAAGAATTCATAAATGAACTGAAAAAACGTAAAAAGAAAAAGAAGTCGGTCAAAAAGAAGAAAGCGCTTGTCGATGAACTTCCTTTAGATCCCTATAAAGGAAAAAAAGAATCGCCTATAGTAGCCTCACAGATCATGAGCACTAATATAGTTACCTTGAGGCCGGAAGATACTCTGGCGAAAGCCTGGCAGTTGATTGATGCCAAAAGATTCCGTCATATTCCTATTTTGTCAAAAGGTAAGCTGGTGGGGATCCTATCCGATAGAGGGTTGGTTCATGAACTATTTGAAATCAGAGATCACATCCTGCAAGGTACAATAGCTGAGCATGTCTGCGATGTGATGGTTACAAATGTTCTCACTTCTCGACCCAATACAGAAATCAGCTATATCGCCCAGATTTTTATCGAAGAACAGATCGGGGCCATGCCAATCATAGATGCTAACGACAAGCTCGTTGGCATTCTCACAAGAAGCGATATCTTAAGGACCTTGGTGAAAATACACCCAAGAGAGCTGAGAATCTAGTCTATTTTACTGCTAATATTTATAATGACTTAATATAGAACAGTGCTAGTATATATTGTTTATTTGGCGAGTTTAATTTAAAATATAACTAAGCTGTATTATTTTGTTTGAGGGAGGTGAGATGTCTGGGGGCTTAGGTTCATCATCGGGAAGTGGTGGGGTTGAAGATTTTCATTACGAGCCTGTAAATCTTGTTGGAGGTGATGATAGTTTACCTGATATACGGCAGGAGACTTCGAGAAGCCCTCCTCAAATTGCTCAAATTGCTCAAAGTGCACAAAAGCTGATATACCTACTAGGTCCGAGAGGAGGACAGCCTACAACCTTAGAAAGGCAAAGGCGTGTTAGGAAGCTGTTAGCTCAAATAACCCCTAATGGAGGAAACTCAAAGGTAGGGCCGGTTTCTCATAAGATAAATCGTGCGATTGAAACAAACCAGGCGAGATCACCCAAGCTTACAGAAAGAAATATAAAGTTGATGAACGGAGGGGGGGCCTAACTCATTTGATAAAAAACAGGCCTGGGCAAATAGTCTAGCTCGAGTAGCTACTGAGCGAGGGTTGGAAGAAGATGAAGTTCATCCCTTTGATGATAATGAACTTCCACTTAAGCATAATACTCTCGCACCGTTAAGTCCAAGCGGCTCAGGCACCTCAGGAACTTCAACGTTTGATTCTTCGCTTTCCTCTCCAGTTTCTTCAAAGAGGGGGACATTATTGCCTTTACCTGAAGGGGAAATTGATTTAGAAGACTATGATGATAACTCTTCGATTTCGGGTGAATCTACCGATGAACTAGAATCTCAAAGTAGCATGTCTTCTTCTGGTTCACCTTCGACCTCTCCATCCCTTAAGAGATCCTCATCATCAATGTCACCCCTTTCTGATACTTCAGCACGACTAAAAGGAATACTGAGAAAAAGTATGGCTGGAGCGCGGATCAGCGCTATCCTTAATTCTCCTAAAGTAAATCGCAAAGTCCTTCCTATGACTAAAGAAAAAGTGGAGCAATTGAAAAATGAACTAATCGAAAAGGTACCGGGTTGGGTTCAACTCGTTGATGAGATTTGTTCTGAAGGTCAAACTATTTACGAAGGTAATGCCTAGGAAATGGTCTTGGCAGAAATAGCTGCGGGGGTAGGGAGTGATGATATAAAAGCAGTTCTAGAGGGGGCCTTGGGTTTTGTAGCTGTATGGGAATTTGGTAAAACAGCTCTCCATACTTTGCAACAAAGTAAGGGCTTGACAAATGCTAAAAGAGATATTGAGAAATGTCTTGAGCATGTAGACAAAGATCTGAAAGAAATTGTAGCTGATATGGAAATGATCGCGGAGCAGAGAATAGTGATAAGGCAGCTGTAAGAGATGAACTAATTGGACTATATGACCACTTTAAGGATCTAGAGCAAAAACTTAAAGCTACGGACAAGTTAAAAACAATCCTTCTAACTCGTTTTGTTAGTACTACTGGTCATGCGACTGGAAATGTTGCAGCCGGATTGGCAGCAGCTGTAGATTTAGTCACAGAAACCGCAAGCACTCTGGATAAGATTGCAGATTCTGGAGCAGTGGTCGGTTTTGGACTCTCAGCACCTCTTTCAGGACTTCTGGCGGCAAGGCATACGGGTAAATATCTTAGTTTGATGAGGAGACAGATGGCACTAAGGGAGGTTCGCACAGATTCTAGCGACCTGAGTCATGGCCGGGTAAATGAAACAAGAATTGTAGAACAACTGACAGATAATTTATTGGGCGTAGTCGATGATACTCTTGATAGAGTAAAGAAATTCGAAAGGGTAAATGCAGCCCCACTAGCTGCAACAGTTGTTGCAGCTAGTGGGGCTGTTGCCACTCCAGTCACGTCGACTATTGTGATGGCAGCTGGTGCGGGAATAACCAGGACAATCCGCTGGGGGGACAAGCACTATCAATGGAAGAGCTGTTTGGCAAGGACCGAAAAATTAGAAAGGAAAGCTATGAAAAAGGATAGCAATGTTGTTGTTGATATGATGCAAATAGGGTCTGATAGGAGTAAAGCAGGTACTCGAATTCGTCTAAATTTTGGGCATGGTTCAATTCAAGGTAACACTTTTTCCTAAGCCTATAGGCTGTCTGAGCAAAATCTCGGATGACTTAAGAGAAGCGAAGGAATTTGTGATTATGTAACTGAGTCATGCCCGACTTTCTAAAAATGCAGGGTATCAAAATTGATAAACGTTTTGTTCTTTGCTTATATTGGAGAGGTGCCACTACCGTGGCACAGAATCTTTTTTTCCTATCCCCGAGCTAAAGTACGGGGCTATCAAGAGG
>JBLFWS010000154.1:0-8215 GCA_047611865.1 Chlamydiales bacterium | reverse complement strand
CCGAGATCACAGAGGGCAAAGAGAAAATAAAAAATCACAGATCAGTTGATAGCATATTTTGAGAGACTTTATGCATTTTTCTATCTCTCTGTGTTCTCGGTGCTCTCTGTGGTTAAATAAATGATTGTAAACGTATTAAATTATGCAACAACGCCATATGCTACTCCACAGAACAGCCAATGCGCTATTTGAAAACACAGCCTAGACAGCAAAAAAAAACTATTATATCTTATACACAAGCAACTTCAAGAATCGGGTGACGATGTCAGTTCAGGAGTTTTATCAAAAAATTCATTCCATTTATTCCTCTAGTGAGGGAAGTCCATTTCTTGTTTTGCTTCAAGAAACTGAAAAGCCTGAGGAGTATTCCTATTCCCAGATTATTGATGAAGCCGTCGGATGGAAAAACGAGTATCGTTCTCGTGGACATCAAGCTAAAGAAAATATTCTCGTCATCCTTCCTCACTCCCTAAATCTTTATACTTCTTTTCTAGGAGCCGTTTTCTCTGGGATGACCCCCTCTATGTTTTCTTTTCCCTCTTCAAAACACTCTAAAGAGGTGTATTTTCAAACCATTGAAATACTCATACAACAGGCAAATCCAAGCCTTATTGTAACCTACCCCGAACTAAGAGAAGAATTTCATCGATATAATCCCAAACTATTCCGCAAAGACTTATTTCTAAGTATTCCAGAGAAACAATCCAGCCCCGATACCTTCTCCCTAGACCTCTGCAAGGAGACAGGAGATGAACCCGCCCCAGCCTTTTATCAATATTCCTCTGGAACGACTGGGATCAAGAAATCCGTCGCCATTGACCATGAGATCCTACTTTGGCAAATCGATAAGTATAGCAGCAGCCTCCCACTAAATGGCAGGGATCGCATCGTTAGCTGGTTACCCCTATACCATGATATGGGACTCATAGCCTGTTACTGGCTCCCCCTTCTTAAGGGTATTCCAATTGTTTCCCTCTCACCTTTTGATTGGGTTCGCCGTCCAGCTTCTTTACTTGAGGCCATCGATAAATATCGAGGAAGCCATTGTTTCTTACCAAACTTTGCCTACAACCATCTCGCTAAACATGTTTCAAACAAAAAGAAATATGACCTGTCTTCTATGGAAGCCTTTATCAATTGTTCCGAACCTATAATTAATGAAAGCCACGAGCTCTTCTATCAAAGGTTCCGAAACGAAGGCTTAAGGCGTAACGCTTTGTGGGCATCGTATGCTATGGCTGAGAACACCTTTGCCGTAAGCTCCGGAATAGCTGTTAAAGAAAAAGTCATTAAAAAAGACTTTCTTGAAAAACAAGAAGCAATCCACTCTCTTGGGAATGGTTCAGAAGAAATCATCCTGATCAGTTCAGGAAAAGCCCTCCCTTCAAGTACTTTGAAAATTGTCGATGAAAAGGGCTGTGAACTAAAAGACAGAAAGGTGGGAGAAATCGTAGTACAATCACCATCTTTAGTTTCCGGCTATTGTAATGATAAATCGGGCAATGAAAATTTTGGCCCCTGGGGATATAAAACAGGAGATCTGGGTTTTTTGGCCGACGGTGAACTTTTTGTCACCGGTAGAAAAAAAGACCTTATTATCATTGGGGGAAAAAACATCTACCCTCAAGATATCGAAACACTCCTAAATAATATCCCAGGAATCATCGCTGGACGCGTCGTTGCTCTGGGCTTATCTAATGAGAACTGCGGTACAGAAGAACTCGTCGTTTTAGCTGAGACAAAAAACAAGGGTACTCACGCCATAGAGAAAATCAAAGAAAGAGCTTTTCTGGCTATTGCATCTGGATCAGAGGTTGTAGCCAAAGATATTATCATCCTTCCTCATATGACACTGATAAAATCTTCATCGGGGAAAATGGCTCGTCAGGCTAATAAAGAAATATACCTAAAAGAATATCAGCGGGAAAAGGATTCTTCTACTACCGTTACAAGCGATTATGCAGTAGGAGATATCCCCTTAGAAGAAAGCGTACAAAGGGTTATCAGCAATGTGCTTAAAGAGCATAAGAGAATGGATAGTAAACCCATCACTTCAGATCAAGCTCTCATCACCTCTGGGATTATTGATTCTTTTCTGCTCGTTAGTCTAATTATCGAACTTGAAAAAGCATTTTCCATAAACATTCCTATTGATTCACAGGTCAGTCTCGATAACTTCAATTCCGTAAAGCAAATCAAAACGTTTATTTCTCTCCTCAAAGCCCCCAAAGGAAAGGATCAATTTCATCAATCATTAGATGAATCCATAAGATCGTGTAAAACGAAAAATTTTCTCGCAGGAACTAGAGATCTGGAAACCTTGATCATCGGATCAAGTAGAATTCAAGGAATGAGTGCAAAATTAGCAAGAAGCCTGGGGTACAAAGGCTATAACTTCTCCGTAAATAGCGCTGGGACTGAGGACTGGTACTGCCTCCTAAACTTCGTCCTCGACAATCAGAAAAAAGCCCCACGCCAGGTTTTTGTAGGTATCGATATAGAAGCTTTTCACCCCCTGTATACTCCCGACCATCGCTTACTGGAAAATGAGCATTTAAGAAAGTATCTCGACAAAAGTCATATGTCAGCAATAAGAGAAGCTCTAGTGCCTGACACTGTTGCAAATGAAGATAGAGAAAAATTTCAAGACATCTCCATGAAGATGAGTAACTCTGGCGTTCCACACGCTCAAGAATATCGTTTAGAAGCAGAAACAGGTGATTTCTTCTTTATCGGTGATGATCCGGTCTCGCAAAGATATAACTTACGAGATCCGCTAAAGCTTGCTCACAATAAGATTGTACCCGCTGATCTAAGCCTTGTACACACTGGCTTCAATAAATTGGGCGAGTATCGCATTCAATACCTTTTACGCTTTATTAGCCGGTGTATCAAAGAAGGGATCGATATGCTGTTTTTTCATACGCCGATACATCCCGTACTAGAGTCTTCTCTCATGAAACATGCGGTATATTCAAGGCTTAAAGAAGACATTAGCAACATTTTTCAGGCTATCGGAATCTCTGAGCACCACCTCTTAGATTGCTCTACACCTGTAAAATTCGGAGGTGACCCAGAGGACTTCATCACTGACGGAGCACATATTGGTACCTACAATGCTGATATTCTTCTGCATCACCTCATCCACCATTATTCCAGGACTTTTACAAATAAGTCGTCCACCAGGTCTAAACTTCGCTAATTTTTAACGCTATTTTCCCTCGGACATGACCTTTTCGGCTCTCTTCAAGAGCTTCTTTTACCTGAGAAAATAATAGCTCTTGTATCTCAGGAAGGATCAAGACTCCTGAATCAAAGAGAGCTCCAATTTCTTTCAGCTGCTGACTATTTGGTGAAACAAAAACAAAACCACTTTTAATGGTCTTACTAGGAAGAAGACTTTCATTGGGAGGCTCAACAATACTTACGAGGCAGCCATTTTCTTTAACAAGGGGATAACTTCTAATTAGGGTCTCACCTCCTGCACAATCGAAGACAAGTTCAAGACCTGTTGGAAAACGCTCTTTTATAGCCTTGTCAAAATCTTCTTCACTATAATCAATAACCCAGTCCGCACCCAATTTGGTCACGTAATCGTGGTTTTTCTTTCTGGCTGTTGTAATGACAAAAGCTCCTGCATGCTTAGCAAACTGTATAGCCAAACTACCCACGCCCCCTGCACCTGCATGAATCAAGATATTTTGCCCCTTTTGGAGCCCGCAGAAGTCGAAAAGAGACTGCCATGCCGTAAGACCCGTTAAAGGAATACAGGCTGCCTGAGCGAAGCTTAAGCTACTTGGTTTCGGAGCTACATGAGAGGCATCAAGGCAGATATACTCTGAAAAGGATCCGTCATGAACAGATTCTTTACGACAGTAGGCATAAACCTCATCACCAACGGTAAAACCTTGCACATTCTTCCCAATCTCAGTCACAACCCCTGACATATCCCAACCAAGTGTTATGGGAAACTCGTGAGGCATCATTTCCTTTAGCTGGCCTTCACAAATTTTCCAATCTACAGGATTAACACCAGCATAGGCGACTCTGAGTAAGAGCTCATTAGCCTTTGGATTTGGTACTGCCTGCTCCTTAAATTCTACCGTGTCTACTTGCCCGAACTTATCAATACATGCTGCTTTCATTATATCTCCTCTTGATTGCTTGATTATCAAAAAAACGAACTGTAGTGCTGCGTAGTATTTATTTACAACGTAGGTCGAGTACTCGAGCTAATTCATTGAAATTAGAATTAATACTTTCTTCATGTAATCTTTCTAGTCCCTTGACTTTCAGGGGATAAACTTAAGATTCGACTGGACCCATAAAGGAAAGAATTGCGTTATGTCATTGATAAGTTCCACACAGACCCCCTATCTCCACCAAACAAATGATTGTTCCTCATATCCCATTCATTTCGAAAAGGGAAAATAGTGTGACCTACACAACTTCGAATTGCTCAGCGACAAAAAAAATGTAAACGGCCTAAAGATAAATAACGGCATCCTTTGCAAAATGGATTTCAAAGAACTGGTCAAACACAATCTGAAAAAAGCTGCACAAAAGATCGCCGCCTTTTTCAATTGTGAACTTGATATTATGGACCGCAGCGAAGTTAAGGCCTGTGTCGATGATCTGATGGGCCGAGTAAGGCTAAATGATCAAATCGAAAATGAAGGCCCCATCACCAAGTTGTTTTTTGACAAGCTCTCTCATCATAGCAGCGAGGACTACGATCCCTCAGTATTAGATCAAAGCGTCACAAGTTATCTAGATAACAGTCAACGATTCAGTAAAGAATTTAAACATGCCATAAAAGATATAGGCCTCATCAACGATTATAATACCGAGAAAAAAGAAGAATTCAAAACAGCTGTTCGGAATTCTCTTCTATCCCTGTCGTTAGGTACTCAACCCGGAAGCCCGGGTGGCTTTACCGATTGCTATAAGATAAAAGCTCTCGATGGCAAAACTGAAGGCATATTCAAACCCTCAGACTTCAATGACTGGTCTACTGCTCACAAATCTATTCTCAAACGCATGAAGATTATAACCTGCTGGCTAACAGGCCTTTCCGGATCACTCCCCCTACGTTTCCAACAGTTTATCGGAATCTTCTTCCTACATCATTGGAAAGCATATGGGTGAGGAAGAAAACCCCGTAAAGGAAACAGCACTTGTAAACCTCAAAGTACGCGGAACAAAATACCAAGGTTCCTTCCAGGTATGGGAAAACAGAAAATCCAAAATGGCAAACCAATACTTCGACATAGGAAAATACTATGGGGGTGAACCGAGAAAAGAGATCCCCGATAATCTTTTTGACCGTATGGCCATCCTCGATTTTCTAACAGGAAATATGGATCGTCATGCTGAAAACTGGCTCATTATACAGGATGATGCCTCAGATAAAAACAAAGTCACAGACCTCGTTGCAGTCGATGGTGGAAAGTCCATGTCAAGCACACACTCTGACAACTGGCTCGAATGGCACAACCAGTATAGCTGGAAACTCATGAAAAAATATGCTAACAGAACTTTTTCAGGTGAAGGCGTTAAAATCATTGATCGTGTCCATGGAAATAAGGACTCTCTCGTTCAAGATATACGAGCCTTTTACGAAAAACATGAAAAGGGCCCCTGTTCAAAACGACTTACCAATCAAAGAATAGAAAAAGTGCAAGAAAGGCTTACTGCTCTACATAAGTTCGCCCACGAAGGAAAAACACTCGGCAAGCTTCAACGTACGGACCAGTTCTGAATTCGAGGAAGCTTTGAAATAAAGAGCTGCCACGAATCCTGGCCTGCCTACCCTCGTATTCTAAGAAGATGTTAACTGTTGATTTAAGTTTAAATTTCCCAAATTAAAAACGGATATCGGGACAGGCTCAAAATGTTTCGACTCGCTTGATACCGTTTTTATCAAGAATCAAACGAAATTTACGCAGCTGGCAGCCTTGGGTTCTACCATTCCCTACACTCTTGAGGCGGTCACTAATGATGATGTCGATATGATAAACTTTGGGAAGCTTAACTGTAATGATCTCCTGAGAGGCCGTATCCAATATTTGATAGGGAAGCTCAGGTTCGGACATTTTTTCCAAGAATCGTTGTACATTTAATCGTAAAAATGTGTTGAGCTCTACCCTACGCTTATTAGCCGAATCCTTAATATCTTTAATTATAAGCTCCTTACGAACATATAGGACATTTTCAGGTCGCCTAAAGCGCTCAAGTGTGTTGTGAAACTCCTTGTTTCGCATTTTGATTATTTCATCAGGAAGACGATTCATCTCCATAAAACTAACATGCTCGTTTAGCTCTCCCAAGGACATTTCACTTTTTGGCTCCACAAGATTTAGGGAATAGTCAGGAAACCACTTACCCGCTTGTCTCTGCCAGGCCAATTTTACAGCCTCCTTCAAGCGATCCTTAAGAATGTAAAGCACTACGGATGCAAAAACAAACGGCATCGAGTTTATTACCAGATAGTTACTTTTCCAAATGAATAAAGTCAGATACACAAACATCGCGAACCCTGCCGCAAGCGCTCCTACATATTGACTATAGGAGGCTTCCACAGCTCTTTTCGCGATTCTGATAGCCAGCACCTCTAACATATAGTTATTTAATAATGTCCGCCGGAAGTGAAAGCCTTCCGCCTTACCAGCATCTCTGTCATTAACGACCTCAGATCGAAACTCAGAGCTATCACGAATTAATAAAACGAGGGATTGATCACATTGTCCAAGTTCAGAAATGGCGCCATCTTGATTGAGTTCACGTACTCGTTTCAATAACATCGTACAATAGAAGTCAATTGAACGAAGAATGAACTCTTTTGAATACCCTATGTTCTCCAAAAGTTCTGGATTACCCAACTCCTTATCTACTAATTGAACGATTTCTTCTGTGGATGTGTACAAAGCGCGAGTCTCATCTACGAATTTCGATAAAAGCGATGCTATTTGTTCCATTTTTTTTTCTAAATCGATCTCTATCATTTGTGATAGGATAGAGACTAGCTCCATTTGTGATAGAATTGAAACTACCTCTTCGCGAAGGCTACTCCTGGCGACATTTCCAAAAAGCTTCATTTCATCGATTAAACATTTCATTTCTAAGCAGCCTCTACCAGTAGCTAGTAATTTCTGCAAATGATTTAGCGGTGAAGATCGTTTCTTAGGATCCAAAAGGTCTTGTAGCGTAAATACTGGAGTTTTAAATCTAATATAATTTGTCTGATCCTGATAGAACTGAGCCTTCGAATACGTCTCACGATTGATCTGAAGGGTCTCGGGTATAAATAGATAGTAATCTTGCACATAACGTGTTTTGCGAAATTTTGAATCTGCCGTAAATTCAGACTTTAGTTCAAACTGGAACCGATCACGAAGTCGCATATCATTCTTAGAAAAGAATTTATGAAACTGATAGTTGAAATCAAGTGGCATAATTTATAAACCTTAATAACTTATCCTGAATTACACTTCAACTTAACACTAATTTTTATGTCAAGTCCTAGTTATCTAAAGCAATCCAGACCCACTGACGCTTATCCTTATTTCCAACGAAGCTCCATAGTTCATCCCCCTCAACTCTCGTAAGCAATATACCTACCACCTCTATTGGTATGACGACTCCTAAATCACCGAGAACAGTGCTATAAAGATCTGATACATAAGATAAAAGTCAGTTCATACTAACCCCGGTAACAAGACTAATACCCCTGATAGACAGACATCTCCAGTAGAAGTTTATTGATAAGGTGAAACATTATTATTCTGTGGGTAAAGTACAATTTGTCCGCCACATTCATTTCACAGGTGGTTTTGTACTCCTTGAAGAGTAGTTCCACTTCTCACAAAAACTTTCGAATTACAGTCAGGACAACCGTCTCGCATTGCAGAGCTCTCCAAATAAGGGGCTTTTAGAAGGTCTTTGCGCTATGCGTTTCCCTATACTTGAATATTCAGGGTACTTAATGCCAAAAATGTCATAATTTATAGAAAAGAATAACGCAAAAGCGCAGGAGATGCCTAGACGCAAAAAATGGAAGTATAAATCGAAGCAGTTTAAATGGAAAAATTGGCATGGTTCAGAAAGAGGCTTTTTTAGGTAACAAAAAGGGTTGTGGGATCATGCCGTTAGAATATGTCTAATTGCCAAAATTGCGAAGGCTAAATCGAGAAAAGTAAAGCTATGCTTAAGCTAC
>JBLFWS010000153.1:0-8269 GCA_047611865.1 Chlamydiales bacterium | reverse complement strand
TATTGAACCGAATCGAGTTCGTTATCCTACGGCCTGAATATCCGCTTCCAGTTGCTCTCCACCCCACCTCACGGTGACGCAGTTACTTTCAGCTGCAAGATTGCAACATTTCTTGAAGAGGACTCTCTCCTCTCTTATCGTATACCATCACAAGCGCACTGCCGCACCTGACCGGTGCCCCAGTAGTATCGAGATCCATTTTACAGGGCCTGTCTCTCGCTCCGCTCGGATTCGACCCGGCCTACATAATGCCACGCCTCTGGCGCTTCAGAAAAATTTTTCGTTTCACTTATTACAAATTGAAATTGCAGTACGATCTGAAGTTAGAACTTCCCAAAAAATAATTCACCACCACTTAAAATTGCACCCCCCAAAATAAGAGCTACTGGAAAAACAAAATCCATTCTGCTAAAAGAATATTCCATGATATTTAAACAATCATTTCGGAGGTCGAGTATGACAACAAAGCTTCGTATAGAAGAGCAGCAGCTGTACATTAATGGCAAGCATGTCAGTGCTACCTCCAAGAAAACTTTCGAAAATCTCAATCCTGCAACTGGAAAGATTATTTGCTCCGTACAGGAAGCTTCACTCGAAGATGTCAACGATGCGGTAACTTCCGCGCAAAAAGGTTTCAAAATCTGGTCCGCCATGACTGGAGCCGAAAGAGGGCGTATTCTTCAAAAAGCCGCACAACTACTACGCGAAAGAAATGACGAGCTTGCAGCCCTCGAAGTTATGGACAGCGGAAAGCCTATTTCAGAAGCCATTGCCGTAGATATTTCTTCTGGAGCCGATGCCATAGAATATTTCGCAGGTCTGGCAGCATCTCTCTCCGGAGAGCATTATGATCTCGGAAGCTCTTTTGCCTATACTCGCCGCGAACCTCTTGGAGTCTGCGCCGGAATAGGGGCCTGGAATTACCCTATTCAAATTGCCTGTTGGAAATCGGCACCCGCACTTGCCTGTGGCAACGCCATGATTTTCAAACCCTCCGAATTGACTCCTGTGACAGCACTAAAGCTCGCAGAAATTTATAGCGAGGCTGGACTTCCTGATGGTGTCTTCAATGTTGTGCAAGGAGGAGCAAACGTTGGTGAAGCCTTGACCCTACATCCGGGTATTGCAAAAGTTTCACTTACTGGATCTGTTTCCACAGGAAAAAAACTGATGTCCGATGCCTCAAAAACCTTAAAGCATGTAACTTTGGAACTTGGGGGGAAGTCACCGCTTATTATCTTTGCTGATGCCGACATCGACAACGCCGTCTCCGCAGCTCTTATGGCTAATTTCTATACTCAAGGTGAAATTTGCAGCAACGGAACCCGTGTCTTTGTAGAAAAATCTCTACACAAAGCCTTTCTTGAAAAGCTTCTTCCACGCGTGGCAAATATTCGCGTGGGTGATCCAACAGACCCTTCAACTCAATTTGGTGCCTTGATAAGTCAAGAACACCAGGTAAAAGTCCTCCATTACATCAAGCTCGCTCAGGAAGAAGGAGCTAAACTTCTATGCGGAGGTGAAATCCCTAAAGACCCCGCATTAAAAGAAGGAAACTATATCCTCCCCACCGTATTCGATAAGTGCACGGACACAATGCGCTCTGTGAAAGATGAAATATTCGGCCCCGTAATGAGCGTCCTCACTTTCGAAGATGAAGAAGAGGTGATAAGTCGTGCGAATAACACCCCTTTCGGTTTGGCCGCAGGTGTCTTTACAAAAGACCTGATGCGTGGGCATCGCGTTATTGCAAAACTCGAAGCCGGAACTTGCTGGATTAACAACTACAACATCACCCCCATCGAGATGCCTTTTGGGGGATACAAGCAATCAGGTATAGGAAGAGAAAATAGTCGTGCTGCAATAGAGCATTATACACAGATAAAAAGCGTTTATGTCGAAATGGGAGATGTGGAATCCCCTTTTTAAACCTAAAGGAGTCGTCTAATGGTCAATCATGAAAGATTTTTAACAGGCCGTACTGCAATGGTTACAGGTGGAGGTTCAGGAATGGGCAGAGCTATCGCTTTAGCCCTTGCCAAAGCTGGAGCCAATGTAGCCATAGGGTCTCTCTTGTCAAATAGCCAAGATAAAAGAGAAGAGGGTGAAGTCGTCTACATGCCAGGCATTGACGAGCTAGAGCAGGTAAAGCTGGAAATCGAAGAACAAGGGGTAGAATGCCTGGCCATGGCTCTCGATGTATGCTCCAACGAATCCGTCTTGGCCTTTGCTACAGCAAGCGCTGAAAAATTTGGAAAAATCGACATACTGGCAAATGCTGCAGGCATTACAGCAGAACAGTCCGTTGTAGGACACCCTGATGAACTCTGGAACAAAGTCATAGATGTAAACCTCAATGGGACATACAGGTGTGTTAAAGCTTGCCTTCCGCAAATGATTGAAAATTCTTGGGGACGTATCATCAACATAGCCTCCACTGCTGCCACTGTTGGAGCCCCTACCTCTGCCGCCTATTGCGCTTCAAAAGCTGCTGTTGCGGGTTTCAGTCGCTGCGTCGCCCTCGAAGGTGCTCCCCATGGCATTACTTGCAATACCATCAGCCCCGGATGGGTCAATACCAACTTTGGAAATAAATGGATGAAAGGCATTGCCAATGCAGAAAATGTAAATGGTAATAAGTATATTGAAGATGTGAAAACTTCCAACCCACAGAGTCGTCTAATACAACCCGAAGAAATCGGAGCTCTAGCTTTATACCTATGCCGTGATGAGGCCCTTGGTATCACCATGCAAGACCTCACAGTATCGGCTGGGTCTTTGTGGTAAGGCCATTATTATAAATACGCCGCCGGCGTTCACTATACTATTGAAAAAAGGGCTTATGAGTCTATAAGCACAAGAAAACTTCACACCTGGAAAAGAATTAATGAACTTGGACAAGGCTCCTTATCTCAGTGTTTTGCGCAACAAAAATACCTCCCTGAAAGAGTACCGAGAAGCTACTAAACAAATAACACTCCTCTTGGCACAAGAAGTGGGTAAACTATTAGAAACTGAAAGCTACGAAATAGAAACTCCCATGGGTCCCTGCCCCGCCACTCGTTACAAATCCAACCCTATCATCGTGCCTATTTTGCGTGCAGGCCTGTCCATGCTTTCCTCTTTCGAAATTTTCTTTCCTCAATCTCCTGTAGGTTTTGTGGGCATTGAACGTAACGAAGAAACAGCTCTTCCAAACTTATACTATTGTAACTTACCTTATATAAGAGACGGACAAGAGGTCGTCATCATTGACCCAATGCTGGCAACTGGCGGTTCCTTAAAGCATACAATAGAACTTCTTAAGGAAAGAGACTGTAAAGAAGAACAGATTCTTTTCGCCGGAATAATCTGCTCCACAGAAGGGCGTAAGAATATAGAATCCGAATTTTCCAAAGTACGAATGGCCATCGCAACAGAAGACTCCCAATTAAACTCCCAAAAATACATAGTTCCGGGTCTCGGAGATTTTGGGGACCGTTACTACGGAACAGAATAAGCCTTTATGGGTTCCATTTGGACAAGGCAATGCTGAAAACCTAAACGCAAAGAGCGATCATCATTCCTTTCCAAAATCTCCTTTGCTCGAAAAATTCGGGCTAATTCTTTTCTACCAATTTCCTTGCGAAAGACTACTTTTTTTGTAGCGCTACAAATTCTCATAATCATCGGATTGAAATTGTAAAAGGAAGCAATATATATTCCAGTTCCAAGAACCACTAATGGTGGATTTGCTGTCGCTGCCCCCTGAATGATAATTAGTTTTCCTGCCCAACCCATTCCGACATTAAGGGGATTCAAACATGCATTGGCTCCCCAATATACTACAGTGACCGCTCCTCTCCAAACGATCGAACGAGCAATGCACTGACGAACCCGCCCAAATCCTCCAGTATTCTTCTTTTTCTGAGCCTTGTATAGCTGGGTAGAATATGAGGCTACGACTTTATGTACTTTTTCCGCAGTGTTACAAAGGTTTCTTGCTTCGAGGGTGAGTAGAAGATGTTCTACTGATTTATCAGAGAACTTAAACCTTTTCTCAAGTATCTCCTCAATAGAATTATGGCACTCCCCCCAAACCCTACAAGCGAAGACCAAACGTTGCTCTAGCGAATCTACATCTTCAAGTTTTTCACAGGCTTCTTCTCTCTCAAGAATTCCCCCTACATCCTGGTAGCAGCCAACAATTTTTTGATACTCTCCAATACTTGTTTCATTTACCATACGCAATCCTCCTGAAGTATACCGCCATCAGACACAAACTTTGAATTTGCGGGCAAAGTCGGGATTAACTTTTAAATCGAGCTTAGATCTATATGAACCGTTTTCTTTGTTTTTTCTTTTTCAGTCTACATTTTATAGCTGGGCTCCATGCAAACGATGAGAGCCAGTGGATAGAGAGTTCTGGGAATAGTACTTTTGCATTTTCCATACGCAACATGGGCTTTTTACGAGTTCATGGGAAATTTCACGAGTTCAAAGTCCAAATGACTTTAAACGAAGAAGACCTCACTAAAAGCTCACTCTAAATCAATGTCGATGCAGCAAGTCTTGAGACGGGTCTCAACAAAAGAGACGATCATTTACGGGATAAAGACTTTTTCCACGTAAAAGAGCATCCCTTGATTACATTTAAAAGCAGCGGTTTTCAACATGTCAAAGGCAAGTACTATAAGTTACTTGGAGAGCTTAGTATAAAGGGTAATACTCACCCAGTAGTTCTCGACCTGGAATACGAAGAATCACTAAAAATGCTGAGGGTGTAGAGGAGTTGCAAATTCCAATACAAGGGAGTCGTAGACCGCTTTGACTATGGACTTGACTGGACGACGCCTATTCCCTCCGCAAATTTTTTTATGGGGAAGACAGTCAAAATCAAATGCTCCCTTAGCCTCTCTCGTATATAATCTTCGTGATTTAAGAATTGGGAACGGTATACAAAAAACACTAGACCCCAAATAAGCTCAGAAATACTATGAGATGAATAAGAGAATTTTTACTAAGTTCTCTTTTTGTGGGGGGCTCATGTATACAAAACGTATTATCGCTGTTTCTATAGGAACAATTATCTCGTATTCAACCTACGGAATCACCTGGGGGATGAATGACATTACTTCTGTAATGAGGCAAAACACGCATGCTAGACCAAGTCATTTTGAGACGAGTAAAGTTCTGGATACTTTACACAGTACGATTTCCACAAGAACCAAAGAGCTGGGAGAAATGATTCGCAACGGAAACTTAAAAGGAATCCCCGTGATCAGCCAACACCTTGATCAGGATATTTCAACGTATGCTGATTATCTAAAAGGTAGCATCGATTTCAAATATCATAATCAGATTGATGATCTTAAATTATATTCGATGGAGAGTATTGGTGAATTAAAAGAATACTCGGAAAATAGAGAATTAACTAACAGTCAAAAATCAATTATTAAGATCCAGGTTTATTGGAAAGAACTTGGAAAACTACACAAAGAGTCTCCAGCTTAAACTATACTGCCAAAAACAACTTTATAATAATTAATTGCACTTTTATTATTTCAGTGGTATTATTGTAAACTTGTTCCCAATTAAAAATTAGAGTATACGGCAGTGAGTTTAATCAGCTACTTAGCACCCGACAGTTCACATTATAGTGATTATAATAACAATACGCCTTTGACCATATCGGTAAAAGGAGAGCTCTTTCCACAGGTTCGTCATCCTCTTAGTAACGGGGCTCGTAATTACCACCTAAAATACCCCCTTACCCCTCCTCTAGTCCCCCCGCCCGTTTCCAACGAAACGGTTGGCAAGCTATTTAATAGTAAGATTCGCAATAATTTCCCCAACCTTAGCATTCCTTTAGACAGCCCCTCCTCGAAACCCCTCACCATATTAAAAGCCAAAAAAATCATCCGAAAAGCAGTGAGTATACAGACAAGCTCTTCCAATGGTAGAACAGCTCAAAAACTCCTCAGTCAGGGTCTATCCTACTTTACAGGATCCACAGCCCCCCCCCCCTTTCCTGTTGTTAGAATTGCCAGGAAGAAATTACTAGCCATCAAAGAAGAAAATGAATTCTCTGCCCTATACGCCTCAGAAAAATTCATCCAGGTTTCCAAACAATATCGAAATTTCGGAAAAAAACCCTCGCCTGAAACCATTTCTGCTTATTCCAACAAAATCCAAAGTCAAATAGAGAATTTCCCCATTCTATTTATGATTTCGAAGGAAATAGACTCTTTACTCATCCAACAAATGGCTGAAAGCAAAGGCTTGGACCCCTCTACAATGGCCAAGGCTATGAATCTGGGCCATCAGATTGACCAGATTCTCAGGAGAAAAACTAAATTTTCCAAGATTCAGGAAGCCCTTTTTGTTAAAATCCTAAATCACCTGATGACATCAAAAACTCCCTTTGACTCAAACAAGGCTTCTGAAAAAATAGAACAGCTTATATCTGACCCCTCATTTACCAATCCGTTAATAGCAGAGAAGGTCGCAAAGGAATTTCAAGATTTTGCCTGTAAATACAATATTTTTGGGACCCCCTTATCTACAGAGAAGCTTAATCAGCTTAAGCTGAAAGTCCGTAATGAGATCAAAAATAAGATTACCGAACACTCTTTATCCTCAGATCCTGAAGCGCTATTTCCTGAAACTTTGTTCCTCGCTAAAGGCTTTTCAAGATCTGAATATCTCCCCGTCATGCAAGCCGCTAAAAAGATTTGCTCCATTTTAGATGGAGACTCTGAATTAAAACCGCTCAAAGAAGAACTTTTTCCTCTTGTATTTGATCGATTACTTGGACCTCTTTCCGAGCGTTCCCCCACTGAAATTTCAAGAAAGATATCCCTCAAGCTAAGTCACGCAACGGATCTCTGTCAAGAAGCCAACGCAGAATTGGACAAGCTCGCAGTCTTTTTTGAGATTGCTGAAGAAATGCTCCAAGAAACCCTCCATCTGAGCGAAGAAGAGTTGCAAGACCTCTGTTTCGATGAAGGCCTTTGTGCTGGGATCACTACAGAGTACGCAGCAAATAGACTAAAACGCCTTCGTGAACCCGTCGCCCAAGACAGCCAATTCCCCTGCAAGCCTGCCAGGGAATACCATAGCGGTATACAGCTACACCCTTTTAACCTGAATTACGAATCTCTAGGAAAGGCGAGATTTATCACCGCTGCCTGTTCTAGCGCTGAGCGCCTTAGCCAAAATGACTGTGGACCTCTCTCAAGCTCTTACGACTTTTATCACATAATTCCAAAGAACATCTTAAAGAAAATGAAGCTCAGGGTTACAGCTTCATTTCCCGAATCATCCGTAGATAAACTTGCTCATGTTTCCAAAGGGCAGCTGCCAAATGAAATCCGAGCACTCTCAAGGCAGGTAGAGGACAGGCAAAGTCTCCTAAATATTTATCTGATGAACCAAAAAGAAAATGCCTGGCATGCGATGACTATTCAGCCCTATGGTCCTTTTCACTTTGCAGATCCAAACATTGGGATCGTCTCTGTTGATTCCCTCGATAAGCTGATCGCTTCTTTGCAAGCTCATATAAAAATCCATTATCCAGGATATAAAGAGCTTTTTCTCAGAGAATTTGCTCTCTCAGGGTCATAAAACCTGAGATTTACCCATTCTTATTACTATCTTAACCGTTAATTTACATAACCCTATTACAATTAAACTATACAACAAGTAAAATTAGGATAATTTCATATGAGATGCTTATCTAGTATATCCAATTCAATAAAGAGATTATTTAATACAGATCCATCTGTACACACATCCATATCCAGGTTAAAACGCGTTAACGATAGCATCACAAAACTTTTTCAAGTGAACACCCACAAAAAACCTGCAAATAGCGATCTAATTGAAAAACATCTAAAACTCTATGCAGCATCCATAACATCTGCGGACAACTCATTGAGCAATACCTCTTTTTTAAATAAAATCACTTCAACATTCTTAAAGATATTCTGCATAAAAACAGAGTACTCAAAGTATAGCTCACAACTTCAGGAACACAAAAACTCTCTGAAATCCTATAAAAATGCACAAAAAAATCCGGACTCCCCTGTACTCATCACGTCACAGCCAAAATCTTCAAAAGCAGCATCTGACCTCAAAGAGACCCTGGATAATTTACAAATGACTCACGATCTCTTGAAATCCTCACCTTGCCAAGCGGATAACGAAAAAATCCAAATGAGCATATCCTGCGCAGATTCTCTTCTAGCATCTTTGAAGGGAACAGCCGCCGAAAAGACTTCCGCTTATA
>JBLFWS010000152.1:0-8357 GCA_047611865.1 Chlamydiales bacterium | reverse complement strand
GGGGGTCTAATAGGAGTTCGGAGGGGGGAATAGGTTGAGGGCCTCAAGATTTCGGGATAGTTTGGGGAGTGATACTTCCATCATCTTAGCTAAACATATAGCGCAGTCGTCGATATCAATCAGAAAACTCTTATGACTGAAGACTTCCATGGGGACCTCTCAGGGCGGAATTAAAATTTTAAGTCCTTATACCTAAGAGGTGTTTATTGTGTTAGCTCTTTATCGTGGGAATTCACTAGAGCATAGGCTCATCTGGAGCGAAGACATAGACTCTGTCGTTAGGTTTTAGAGCTGTGTCTTTTGGAGGGGCAGTGAAGACGTAGGTGTGGCCGTCTCCATTAGTTCTATATAGACCTACAGGAATGATTCCATGTTTGTATGAGAGGTAGTGAAAGAGATCTTCATAGGTTTTAGTATGGTAGTATTTGGGTATATCGATCTGGTAAATCTCACAGGTATTTCTTTCCTCTTCTTCGTCATGTACATCAACACTGAATAGCTCGTCAAAAACGGCTATAAAGTGTTCGGTATAGTAAGCCTGACAAATAATAGAGTCCGCAATCCGGGACATAGTGACGACTTCATTGACGCTAAAGGGGCTTTCTTCATCGTCTGATTCGAGGTCTTGAGAGTGAAGGAAATTAGTGTTTGAAGAGTAGATAACCTCTGCGATTGTGTAAACATCATGGCCCAGAGTATGGATGCCCATGACCGTCATCACGGTATCGGCATCTACCATGATCTCATCGTCAGTGGAAACCTCGTCCTTATTATTTAGTATTAAAGCTTTGGAGGCGTTTTTGATATTTACATTTTTTAGATCGGCATAATCTAGTGGCGATCCAAGCAAGAAGTATACTTCTGGCAATTTACCGATTTCATTCCAGGTTTTGTCGTCCAGAGGTTTTGGGTTAAGAACGACAATTCTTTGGTAGTTCAGCAAGTCGGGAGAGCGGAGCGGGGCAAGGAGGAGGGGAAGATCTTTCCCCGCTCCGCAGACGACAATATGATCTTTAAAGGCTACACGAGTGAGAGTAGCCTCTTCTCTTGGTACTAAGTTGCCATGCCACCCTTTTAATGCATCTTCACGCTTTTCATTTTCTTCAGGGAACTCGTAGGTGGGTGTTATGAAGTCATCTTCCTGGTGGGTAACCTGAATGGCTTCATCGAAGTCATCAGCTATGATGAAGAGGTAGTCGCCTGGGTCAACGTCCCATTCTTTTCCGGGATTTACAGCAAAGGTGTAGACTTCATCGTCATCAAGTTTTTGCATTCCTATAACGGTAACTCCAAATTGATGATACACAGCGGAGGCAAGCTCGTGGAAGGGTACGATAAAACAGGCTAGACCAGCTGGAACGCGGTAAATTTCTCTTCCGGTACCGAGGATATATTCTTGTAACCACTCAGGCTGTGAATCTTCTGGCTCGTCGTCGCTTGTGTTTACGAGGTTTCCAATAAGGTCTGTCAGCCCGGGGTTGATACACGATTGAGCGATAATATTTAGGGAGAGCTCTTCTATGCAGAGGAAGTAATTTGCTTCGGTTGCTTTAATATGTCCTTTGTTTTTGGCTTTCAGAACTTGGACATAGGTGATAATTTTTTTGTTGTAATTTTGAATGGCTAGAGTTCTCAAAATGGTTTTTGCGTCTTCCTTGTCAGGGTCTTCAGCAAAGCGGTTGGCAAAAATAAAGGCAGCTCTTGCCTTGCCAGCATTGGCTCTTTCCAGGTCTTGTTCTATCAAAGGGCTGCCAATGATGTACTTAACCCTTCTTTTGTATTTCTTACTTGTTAGGAGACTATCAATTAATCCCGTTGGAGGAGTGGGCATGAGGAATACGATCGCCAAGTCCGCATGGCCATGGTCTTCATGAAAGAGCTGTTCGAAAAAGTACTCGACATCAGAAAGATGGCCACAAACAAGGATGTGATTTTGATAAATAACGCTTTTAACATCAGCATGATTTTTTATGCGTGCTTCAACGAAAATAGAGGCCACTTCAGCGGTAAAAGCTCCTATGAAGAGGATGCCCAGCAACAAAGAAATTATAGCAAAGGCCCATCCATATATACTGTGAGGGGGGTCTACGTCAAAGCCTGAAAGGGTGTAGATGACGATGGATTCGATGGCATCTAAAAAGGTAAATCCTTCCGGTCCGGCCCGGTAGGGTTTTTCCACGAGCCAAAAGAGCAGGGAGAATATCAGGATAGCGGAGATAAGGAACCCGGCAATCTTGAACAATCTAGAATGCCTGACCGAGTGCATTTGGCTGACGACAGCAAGGCGAAGGAGCATATTTTCCTCTCTTCAGTGAAATCAGAGTTATTCGCAACACTATTATGCAATAGTTATGCCAAGAAGAGAATGAGGGCACCCAAACGTTGAAGGTTTCTTGAAACAATAGCTAGAGAAGTGTAGCTCTTGAAAGCTACCAACCCATTATCCGGACATCGATCTAAACTATGAACCTCTAGCGCATTTATGGCAGACTCGACAGCTGAGTGCTCTCGACGGTATTTCTTAAATTCTTCAGAGCTTTCTATTTCCTTTCTTTCCTTGGAAAGCTTGCCCTTTTTAGGAAGCACCAAGAGGTCTAGAAAAGACGACAGCTCCTTCTGATTAGACTGTGAGTGAAACCCCTGGTAAAACTACACCCCGTGAGTGAACTAAACTTCTCTAAGGAGTCCTTAATCAGCGGAACAGCAAGCTGGTCATCCGTGGTTTTTGATTTGCCTACATGATCATGTAATTCTTTGAAGACTTGATCTCTGAGCGATTGCTTTTGATAAATGTTCTGGAGGCCGAGAAGGACCTGTGGAATATCATCTCTGGAATTTGTGCTGATTTGCATCTTTGAAATGTCTACTTCACCAAAAAACATTTGCTGTTCCAACGATTGCCGCATTATTTTCCTTCCAAGATTCGATGAGGTTATAAAAAAACTGCTACCAAGCCTTCGTTTTGGAGCGAAGTTTCGCTAAAATCAGGGGTTAAGTGGCCCAAAGCAGAGTTTTAGCTTGGGATTTAGCACATCTTCAAATTTGTAAAGGTCATAAAAAGCAGTTTAAGACATATCTAGAGTGCTTTTTTGAGGTTTTCGGTCAGGCACTAACTAACTGGAGAGACTGCATAGGAACACCTATCTCGATAAAATGATGAGAAATTATAGATACATCTCTCCATAGAACAACAAAGGAAATATTAATGTCTAGCGAAGAAAGATAAGAGGAACGCGAAGGCAGATAAGAGGGGAAAAAGAAGAGCGAAGATTGAAAGAATAAGGTGAAATTGAGAGCGTCCAGAAAACTGTGTAAACGGTTTTTCATTAACGCTATGTTGTTTGATCAACGTTTACTCAGGAGATAAGATGTCTAAGACAAAGTCTGTCTTCCCTACTAATCAAGCATTATTTAAAAGAATGTTTTTAGCTGTTAGATATATAGAAGCTAAGGGGGCAGTAAGGGTGAATAGCTGGAAATACATCTATTCATCCTTAGTGCTTCACTTTCCAAAAAGAATTGAGGAGTCACTATAACTAGTTCACACAGTTGACTGGACAATCCCTATAATTAGAAAAGTTATCTCTTCTTAATCTTCCTTCGCGGCCTTCGCGTTTAGATATTTTTAGATACGTGAGAAAGACCAGCTCAGGGGTTTGTCGTTTTCGTAGGGCATAAAGCCGTGAAAAGCTCTTGGGTCTTCATCGAAGATAAGGTGGAGAAAATGACGGTCTCCTTCCCAGATAGGGAGATTGCCAATTTCAGAGATCGGAATCCAGCTTAGGGTGCCCTCCTCATTTTCTTCAAAAGGAGTGCCTGTGAAACTGTCTATTCGAAAAATGAAACCTAGCCAATCTTCTCCGGAGGGGCCGAAGCCCGTCCAGTTGATTGTCCCGCGTAAGGAAATTTCCTCACATTCTATACCGGCTTCTTCATGGATCTCTCGTTTCATACAGGTGACGATGTCTTCGTTTGGCTCCATCTTGCCACCCAGGCCATTATACTTTCCCAGATGATCATCATTATCTCTTGCGTTTCTATGGACGAGGAGTACTTTTTTTTTGTCTGGGGACATGACATACCCTAGAGAGCCAACGATAGGAGTGTAGGGCATTAGGTTACTTTGCTCCTGTATTGTTGCTGAGCTGTAATTTTACAGGGCAGTGGTCAGAACCCGTGATGGAATCGAGGATCGTGCAGTTTTCGACCTGATCTTTGAAGGGGCCATTGACACAATGGTAATCTATGCGCCAGCCAGCGTTTCTCTCGCGAGCACGAGTGCGGTAGGACCACCATGTGTAGTTGTCTCCTTCTTGGTTGAACATGCGGAAGGCATCGACGTAGCCTGCTGCGACAAACTTGTCCATCCAACTGCGCTCTTGAGGTAGAAAACCGGGGTTGTCCTCATTGGTATCAGGATTTTTAAGGTCTATGCGCTTGTGGGCTATGTTGTAGTCGCCGCAAAGTACGATGTTATGCCCTTCAGATTGTAGCTTGTCGCAGAAAGTTAGGAGAGCTTCGCAAAAGGCGACCTTGTAATTGACGCGTTTGCCTTTTTCCTGACTGTTGGGGAAGTAGGCGTTGATGAGGACAAATTTGGGGAAGTAAAGGACCTGCACGCGGCCTTCGCTATCGAACTCTTCAATACCTAGAACTTCGGTTTTTATGGGCTCTTCTTTGGTGAAGGTGGCGCAACCAGAATACCCTTTTTTTTGCGCTGAAACCCAGTAGCTTTTGTATTTTGCTGGAGCGAGGACAGCTTCTGTCAGCTGGTCGGGGTGAGCTTTAGTTTCCTGTATACACAGAATATCTGGGTCTTCCTCATTTAGCCATTCCAAGAATCCTTTGTTCTGGATAGCGCGGATTCCGTTTACATTCCATGTAATAATTGATTGCATTTTTGACTCTCTTATAAATTTATGTGTTGAGCATAGAGGCTAGCTCTTGCATCTTAACGAAGACGTCGAGATCTTCTTTTTGCTTTGATGTAAGATTTTTAGTGCTTCCTAGAATGCAGTGGTGGTCGATGTGCTGATGTTGACTGAGCATCCAGTAGCATTGGTTTACGTAGTTAGGAGTGAATATTTCTACCACACGGGTTCCGGGCTGGCAAAATACCAGGTTGGTCAAAGAAGCTCCATGGGGGGCAACGATCATTTCAGCTGAGGCAAAGAGTTCAGCTTGCTCTCGGACAGAAAGATTTTCCAGGATAGCTTCTTTAAAGCCATGTCGACTTAAGTATTCAACTAACTCTTCTTCATTAACGATTTTACGAGAGCTGGCGTTTCTTCGGGTGATGTAGATGCGAGATCTTTTTTTAGGCGCATAGTTTTTAAGGAAGCTTGTACGGAGGAAATCGCAAGCCCATTTTGGAATAGAGCCCGAAGGAGCAGGAAGAGAAGGAATGATAAGTTCAGAGGCTTTAATGTGAATTTTAGGATCACTGAAAATCATATTTTCCGTGGGTAGCCCAAGGGTTTCGCAGGTTTCCTTATGGAAGGGGTGTAGTAAAGGATTGATATACAACTTGTCGTAGTGAATACCCGAACGGCGTAAAAGCTCAATGCGGGGGAGGATGTCAAACATCCAGTGGAAGTAGCAGGTAGAGCTTTTAGAGGCGACGACTGCTATTTTTTCTGAGCTGTGTCTTAGGGTGGGGAGTTTTAGTTTTTTGAAGATAGAGTGTTGCGATGGTGAAGGTATCCACTCGATAGCCGTTTCTTCCAGTACGCGGTCGTCATCGGTGATGATCACTCCATTGCCTCCATAGATGCGGCCATGACCAAGGATGACGACAAAAGACTTGGGAAAATGGGCAATGCCGGGAATGTTGTCTTTGAAGCCTATTCCAGTTACGGCGTATGTGAGGGGAAAGGGAGGAAAGGAAAAGCTATGCTCGGGGATGATCTCAAAAAAAGCCAATGGGTTTTGACTGGCATAGTCTTTCGCAGAAATAAGATCTTTAGGTGGGCCTAGATGTTCGGATGAAAGGGGGAGCCTTTTTAGCCCTCTACAAAGCAGGGGTTTCCACTGTTTAGATCCGCCGAGAATGTGAGAAAGGCGCTGCAGAAATTTTCTTTTTTTGTCCATAATTGCTGATGTACCCTTAAGTAGAGCTGAAAACAACAGGGACATCATTATAAATTTAGGATCTTTAGTCAATTCATAATCGAAGGGAATAAGAATAAAATTTAATGATGTTGTTAAAACGAAATATATGTTACGAAATAAGAATAATAACTATGGATTAGTTACGTTCGTTTTCCGCTATACGGTAAAATTGACTGACGAAATCTGTCATAAAAATATAGTAGGCCCGGAGGATATATATTATGGCTAATACACTTTTTGTTGGAAATTTACCCTTTAAAGTAGACGAAGCAACTTTGGAAGCATTTTTTCGTGAGCTAGGCGAAGTGAATTCAGTGCGAATTATAACAGATCCTTCTACAGGACGCTCTAGAGGTTTCGGCTTTGTAGAGCTGACATCCGACGATGAAGCAGAAACAGATTTAGTTGTTAAAGAAGCAGATGGTAAGGATTTTCAGGGGCGAGCATTGAAAGTGGGGAAGGCTCGTTCAAAGGATTAAATTAAGTCATTACAGTATTTATAGCCGTAAAAAGGAGGGCGATGTGGGAGACGCAATTAAAGAAGGCGATCAGATTACAATAAATTACACTGGGAAATACGAGGATGGCAGTATTTTCGACAGCACAGAGGAAACGGGTCCTTTTACTTTTGAGGTTGGGGGAGAAAATGTCATTAACGGTATCAATGATGCTGTAGTAGGAATGACAGCCGGGGAAAAGAAATCTGTGGAAGTGGGGCCAACTAATGCTTTTGGGGATTATAGGGATGACCTAATTATGCAGGTACCCAAAGAAAACTTTCCTGAAGAAGTTAATGAAGGTGATCTCTTAAGAGATTCTGAAACCGGTGCACAGTGGCTAGTTCAGAAGGTCAATGATGATCACATTGTGGTTGATGGAAATCATCCCCTAGCCGGAAAAAAACTTTTCTTTGAGATCGAAGTAGTTTCTGTAGATGAGGCTAAAGCTTAGCGGTTTTAAAGAGTGTTACATAGACTGTAGAATATAAAGATGCTGACAGGGGTTAGTTTAATGAATGCGCTTGATAATGGAATTTATGAAGCGGGTGTGGTACTCGCGTTTACTGCTTTTGTCAGTTTTTTTTCTCGTAGACTTCTTTCCTATATACGAAAATCTACAAACGAAAATGTGATAATACAAGATCTCTCTGAAATCTTGTATTCGCCTTCAATATGGTTGATATGGACATGCGGTGTTCTCTCAGCCCTGGAAGCCTTAAGTGAGCCTTTTGAGTCCTATCTTCCTAAAGAAGGGATTCCGAAAATAAGAAATCTTTTTCTCATAATAGCGGTCACATGGCTCTTGTTTAAATGGAAAAATCTTTGCATTTTGCACTTTGGAGAGCGTCTTAACACTGACAAAAAGAATAGAAAGATAGATAAAGCTCTGATCGATGCTTCGGGGCAGCTTTCCTCTATATTTATCTTAGTTATTGCCGGTTTGATGCTTTTGGATGTTTTCGGGGTACCTCTTGAAGTATTCCTGACTTTTGGGGGTATCGGTGGCTTAGGTATAGGTTTGGCGGGAAAAGACGTGATAGCCAACTTTTTCGGCGGCTTCATGATCTATGTTAATCGTCCCTTCGCAGTAGGTGAATGGATTAAGTCACCAAACAAGAATTTTGAAGGCGTTGTCGAAGAAATAGGTTGGTACATGACAAAGATACGTACTTTCGAGAGACGACCAACCTATATTCCAAATGCTTTAATGACGGATGCCATCATAGAGAATCCTGGACGGATGTACAACAGACGTATCAAAGCCACAATAGGGGTGCGTTATTCTGATGTAAAAAAGGTAAAGGTAATCGTTGAAGACATCACAGCAATGTTGAAAAATCATATAGATGTGGCACAAGATCAAATCATGCTGGTGGACTGGTTAACATTCGGGCCATCATCCTTGGATATAGAGGTCTATACTTTCCTAAAAACGACTAATTGGAAAGAATATCGAAGGGTGCAGCAGGATGTGTTCTTAAAGATTGCAGAGATTGTAGATTCTCATGGCGCAGAAATTGCCTTCCCTACGCAGACTCTACACATTCAAAAAGAATTCCAAGAAGAGTAATACCCGCTAGTGCTCAGTCAGTTTTTTTATACTTGGCTGAGCGCTAGTGTAAGTTTTTATCTCGTCCGAGAGGGCTCGTGATTATGGACTTTGAGCTTGAGACTGAATGGTACATTCGTTGAAGCCTATCGACGTAATGACGAGGAGAGAAGAAGAGAAAAAGAAGGAAGATAAGA
>JBLFWS010000151.1:0-8458 GCA_047611865.1 Chlamydiales bacterium | reverse complement strand
ATACAGGGTTAATACACGACCTATAAGTAAAAGTCTAATAAAAGGGGGGAGCCTTGCCTTCCTCTTTTACCTCAAATTTCTAAAGAAAACTATGTGATTGATCGCGTCCATAGTCTTTATCTGAGTAAAATCTGTGATTTTATTGCCCCTTTTATTCTAAAATTCTTGCTTTTACAATTAGAATTTAAGTAAAATATTGGCCATTTTACGCAGAAAAGTAAAATATTAGCTATTTTTACACAAAGGGAGTCTAGTGCCGAATAATCCAAAAGTTGCAGAAAGTGAAACAAGCGTACAAATATCTAATGATTATCGTATTTCCCGTTGGGGTCAGGGGTATTTCGGCATAAACCAATCAGGCAATGTAGCTATTCATCCAAATAAAACTGAAGAGTCTATTGACCTTCACGAGTTGGTGCAAGGCTTGGTGAAGAGGGGGATCAAAGCGCCCATTCTATTGCGAATCAACGGCATTATATCAAAGCAGATTAATGAGATTTACAGCTCTTTTCGGAATGCCAGGAAAGAACTGGAATACAAGGGGGACTACAAGCTTGCTTTTCCGATAAAAGTGAATCATCAAAAGCATGTTATAGATGCAATATGCAAAGCGGGTTACGAGGAAGAAATTAGTCTGGAGGTAGGTAGTAAGCCTGAGCTAACTGCCGTTTTAACTGTTAAACATCACGAGAACTCGCTTGTAATTTGCAATGGATATAAGGATGCGGAATATATAGAGTTAGCTCTTTTAGTGAGAAAGTTGAAGCGTCGTAGTATCATTATTGTTGAGCGTCGTAAGGAGATGGCTTTAGTTATAAGTCTTGCTCAAAAGTTAGGTGTTGATTTCGAGGTGGGATTGAGAATTAAACCCAACAATAAGGGCAGTGGGCGGTGGTCTTCTTCTGCTGGGGAAAATGCCAAGTTTGGTTTGACATCTTATGAAGTGATGGAAATTATTGAAGAACTAAAGGATGCGGGCAAATTAGACTCTTTGGTTTTGTTGCATTTTCATATCGGAAGCCAGGTAACATCTATCTATTCCATCAAAAAAGTTTTGCTAGAAGGAACGGCTATGTTCGTTGAGCTGTTCCGACTTGTCCCATCGTTAAAATATTTTGATGTGGGGGGGGGCTTAGGCGTCGACTATATGGGGAATCGCTCGTCTATGAACGCCTCTATGAACTACACAATTGATGAATACGCAAGAGACGTTATTAGTGCTATTTCAGAAGCATGTAACAAGGCAGGTATACCGCACCCAACGGTAATTTCAGAGTCGGGAAGGGCAACGGTTGCTTATCACTCGATCTTGGTTACAGAGGTCGTGGATGCAGAGGGTGATCTTGATACAAATAAGCCTGTTCCTACGCCACCAAGTGAAACTGTTGAACTTAATGATCTTTACGAGATGTTTCATAATATAGTTCCAAAAAACTGCCGTGAAATGCTCCATGACACTATCCAGAATAAGGAGTTGCTCGAGGACCTCTTTCAGCAGGGATCAATTTCACTTCAAGAAAAAGCTTATGGCGACAAGATGATTAGGCTTCTTCTGACTAAAATTATTGAGATTTCGAAGGGCTTGGATATTTTGCCAGAAGAACTTGCGAATCTCCCAGATTCACTTATTTATACATACTTTTGTAACTTCTCAATTTTTCAATCTTTGCCCGATTCTTGGGCTTTAGAGCAAGTTTTTCCTATAATGCCTATTCATCGCCTTGATCAGGAGCCGACTTGCCGTACTGTTCTAGCTGACTTGACTTGTGACAGTGATGGTCTTGTTGAAGAGTTTATTGGTGAGAAACAGACAACGAATTATCTTCCCTTGCATCCTTTAAGAGCTGGTGAAGCCTATTATCTAGGGATCTTTTTGGTGGGAGCTTATCAAGAAACATTAGGTGATCTTCATAACCTTTTTGGAGACACGAATGCGGTACATGTTGAATTAGAAGGTAATGGTAATGCGAGAATTACCGATTATGTTGAGGGTGATAGTGTGAGTGAAGTATTATCTTACTTCCAATATGAGGAGGGAGATTTGCTTAAAAACTTCAACAAAGAATTGGAAAAAGCTCTAAGAACTAAAAAGATTACTTATGAGGAAAGTTCTGAGTTAAACGATGTTTTCCGGAAGTCTTTAAATTCATACACTTATCTTGGAAAGAGGAATAGCTAATGGAAGCCAATGAATTGATTGAAGATGGTCACGGCACTGCCGAAAGATTTGCAGGTTTACCTGATGGCTATGCATCCTTGGAGGATTCACGAATAGTGGTTTTGTCCATACCATTTGAATGTAGCACATCTTTTCAAAAGGGCACAGAAAATGGCCCTGCAGCGATTATTGAGGCTTCAAGGAATCTTGAACTGTATGATATCGAAACGGATAGTGAAGTATATAAACAAGGTATTCATACGGCAGAACCTATTAAACAGGGATCTCAGGAACTTGTATTTAGGAACATCGAAGAACGCACTAAAGAATATCTTGAAGCCGGTAAGTTTGTAGCTGCTTTGGGTGGAGAGCATTCTGTTTCTTATCCTTTAATTAAGGCGCATGCAGAGACTTTTCCAGGGATGAGTGTCCTTCAAATTGATGCACACTCTGATCTACGGGACAGTTATGAGGGAAATCCTTTGAGTCATGCGTGTGTTATGGCTCGAGTTCAGGATTTAAAGGATGTTGATAAGATTGTCTCTGTTGGAGTGCGAAGTATGTGTGTCGAAGAAAAAGAGCGTTTGTCACACACGAAAGCCTTTTTTGCCCATGATTTGGATCCGGATTTACGTTGGGTGGATGATGTTGTTGAGGCACTCGATGATAATGTTTATATAACTTTTGACACAGACGCTTTTGATTCGAGTATTATGCCCTCAACGGGTACTCCAGAACCAGGCGGAATAGATTGGAGAGCTGCTTCGAATTTACTAAAAGCCGTGGCAAAGAAAAAAAATATTGTTGGGTTTGATGTTGTTGAGCTTCTCCCACTTCCTGACTTGAAAGCACCAGATTTTCTTGTTGCAAAACTTGTATATACGCTTCTTTCTTATAAATTTTCTGCCGCTCAGAAAGTATGATAAAAACGAAAAATAAAAGAGGGTAATCATGGATATGATTAATTTTATGAGGAAACACTACAAGCATTTTAACTCGGCGGTAGTTGTGGATGCAGCAGAGGCTTGGGTAGCGCATCTGAAAAATGATGGAAAAATGATGCTTACAATGGCAGGTGCTATGAGTACTGCAGAGCTTGGGATTTCTCTCGCTGAGATGATTCGTCAAGATAAGATTCATGCTATAACTTGTACAGCCGCAAACCTGGAAGAAGATATTTTCAACCTTGTAGCTCATGACCATTATGTGAGAATACCCGAATACCGCAATCTTTCAAAAGAAGATGAAAAAGAACTTTATGGCAAGCATTTGAATAGGGTAACAGATACTTGTATCCCTGAAGATGAAGCCATTAGACGTATCGAAAAGCATATCTTGCCCCTTTGGGAAAAAGCCGAGAAAGAGAATAAAAGCTATTTTCCCTATGAATACATTTATCAACTTATCGCTTCGAAGGCTTTGGAAAAGTACTACCAAATTGACCCGAGGAATTCGTGGGTAATTGCAGCTTATGAAAAAGGGATTCCCATACTAACACCCGGCTGGGAAGATTGTACCCTGGCAAATGTTTTTGTTTCTTATATCTTAAAAAAGAAAATCAAGAGCACTCATGTCATAAAGGACGGGCTCCAGCAAATGATTTTTCTTGTGGATTGGTATCGAGAGAATTCTAAAGGAGCTGGTATCGGTTTTTTCCAAATTGGTGGTGGCATCGCGGGAGATTTTCCAATCTGTGTAGCTCCTCTTATTCATCAGGACTTAGGAGAAGATGTTCCTTTTTGGAGTTATTTTTGTCAGATTAGTGACAGCACGACCTCCTATGGATCTTATAGTGGAGCGACTCCCAGTGAAAAGATTACATGGGGAAAGCTTGACGTTGATACCCCTTCTTTTGTTATTGAATCGGATGCATCGATTGTTGCCCCCTTGGTTTTTCAATATGTTTTGGAGAGTTTCTCTCCTCAAGCATTGAGTGGCTTAAAAGAGGGTTCGCAGGAATTACTTTCTGAGAGTATTTAGAAAATGGGGGCGGATTTCCGCCCCATTTTGCCCCTTTTTTTGGGGGATCCCCAAAAAGAAAAAAGGCACAATTAGCTGTAAGGGGCGTGGAGTCCGTTATCCCAAGAGTTTATTTCTTCGGGCATTTCCTTGGTTTCTTTTAACGTGGCGACATTAAAATGGACTCTCTTTATTGGGGCGAGTGGAGACTCTATATCCGAGAATAGGATGCAATAACATGCTGCTTCTCTGTGGGAAAGAAGTTAGTTGAATACCAACAAACGGGCTTTTCTTTATTCCTTCTTAATAATAAGTATGTAATATATATACATTGCATTAGTTGAAAAGGATGTATTTCACGGGTTATAATATGTATTATTTTACTGTGTAGGTTAGTAAGGGAAGCGGGACTGATTAATAAGCTTTCTTGATCAAATCTAAATTAACACTTAATTTTAAGTATATCTCATCGCGAGAGTATATAATTATAATAATTTATTCATTTCATAGTAAGAGGGGCGTTATATGTATTTTCCGGGTATTAATTCAAGTAGATCCTCATCCTCCCCAAGCAGATCCTTGGAAAGGGGGCCCTGGGAAATAAAAAAAGATAAATTTATAAATGACCTTCGCATTTCTGGAGAGTCTATATCTTCACTATGGGATAGGATCGATACTTATGACTTCTCAAATGCCGAAGAAAAACAAAAACTCCTTTTGTTTTTAGCTAAATTTGGAACACCCTCTTCTAAAGATCTCACTCAACTACTCCTCTCAAACCTTTCTCCATTAAATCCTCTTTTCGATGACGAGGGTTTCCGCTTTTCATTAGCTTCAACCTTGACTTCTAAAGACTCAGTAGCTGCTGAAAAGATAGCTCTTAACATAGAGAAGCTTTCATTGACAGACCCTGTACTTTCTGAAAATTTAGCCGATTCCATTCTTGATCAAGGGGAGTGGGCTGTACAAGCACTGGCAAAAAAGCTACATACTTTGCCTTTGAGTCCAGCAACGACTCTTCGAATGGCCCAAATGATCGCTAGAGTCGGTTCTGCCCCAGCAAAAAGCTTAGCAGAAAACCTTCATCTATTTAATTTTATCTCTTGTGCTTATGAAGATCTCCCTGTTTTACTAAATCAAATATCGAGCTATGGATCTTACGCAGCTGCTGCTTTGATACCTCAAATCCCTACTCTACCCATTTCAAAAGAAGTTTCTTTTTCTCTTATCGTAGAAATTGCCAAGCATCAAGATGAAGCAATTATGAATGAACTCAACAAGCACCTCCTTTCTATTCCTTCCTTTCAAGAAGATGCCTTAGCCGTAAAGATGCTCCCTCCTTCAATTCAAGTTAAAGCAATGCAAAACTATGTGTTGAGTCTAAAAAATAAAAAGACCTCTACAGGCGAAAATACCATTTTTTGGGAGCACTTGAGCAATAAATTTCCTCTAAAAGAACATTTTTTTCTTAAATGTTTTATCTTCGATTTTTTTGAAAACAGAGAAGCTGCAGCAGAGAATGTTATTTCTCAATTAGAAAGTTTCTCTTTTGAAAGCCCCGAAAAACAACTTAATATGTTCAGAACTTTTGACCATTTATCTGAGCTCGCAGATAAAAATACTATTTCACACCTCCTCGAAAAACTGTCGCTTTCGCCGTTTCAAGATCAAAATACTTGGCAACGTAATTTAGTTGCATTAACCACTGCCCTATCGTTAGGGGAGGAGGCAAATGCTTTAGTTCTTGAAAGCTCACTTTTAGAAAAGGTCGAAGATTCCCTTCAGACAAATTTAGCCACTTACTTTCCCTGCATTCAATCAAGAGACGATTTAAATAACTACCTCTTACAATTTGGTTTAAGTCGACAGCCATTTGTCCTACTTTCTTATTTCAAAGGCTACCAAACACTTCCTGAAACTGAGAAAAGTCAAGCTGTTGAAGGACTCCAGCTTTTTGTTAAAGAGGTTCTTGGTGGTAATTATTTGGAAAAGCTCTTTGCAGATTCAGATAATATGGATAGCATTTTTAGAGACAGGGAAGATTTGAAACAAAAATGGGTAAATGGAGCAGAGTTGCCTTATTCTACTTTTATGTCCTCCGAAGAGGCTGAGCGAATCGACATTAAAAAATTTATAACTGAGAGAATCTCTTACAACCATATTTCTTTCAAGCAGTTACCTCGACTAGCTGAGGCTTTATATGGAGTAAATGCTGAAGCCCTTGCAAGCCTTCCGGATTCGACCTCTACTCACTCTCCCGATGAACTCAAATCGATTGAGAACTTGCTATTTTCACTTATTTTGGAAGATAAAAAGAGTGACCTCGAAAAGGCGCAAGAGATTTACGAATATGTAAATCATAGCACTGAGAGTAGTCAGTTTCAACGTGACCTGTGCACTTTGATGAACTATCTTCAAGGTTCTACTTTGCAAAACCCAAGTGACCTTTCCCTTGTCATTACTCATGACCCTTTTGATATGTTGTACACGAACACTGATACACAAGGGAGTTGCCTAAATGCAGCGGGTCATTCTGAATGCACAAAATGTGTTTTAGATTTTTTATTGGATGGGAAAAACCAACTTGTAGCAGTTAAAGATAGTTCAGGAACGGTTCAGGGGTGGTCCACACTAAGAATTCTGTGGGATCAGGTTGACAACAGGCCAGCCCTTTTTCTAGAGCCCTTTTATACAAACGATCGTTCTTTAATTCCTGCTATTAAGAAAATGGCTATCAATTTTTCTCAACAGCTTGGACTACCTCTGCTTGCTCATTGCGACGGTGATAGAGCTGCAGCGTGTCATCTTGTTTCGTTCTCAAGCCGGTCACCTTTTGTGTACGCCGATTCTTCAACAGATGATCAATACATCAATAATGGACATTTTAATATAAGACGGGCACAAACTCTTTATGAAGGGCCGGGGGAGTAGGAAGAGCCCCAATTACCTAAAGTATTTTTGGATAAAAAAATCTAATTCTACTATCTAGAGACCGTCCATCTCTGCTGGTGCTGGTGGAGCTTCAAAAAAAGCTGCTTTCATGCGCCATGCTCCTTTAAATGAGAACGCTCCATCTGCTTCTACATGACTCGTTGCATCAGGTTTTTCAAAAGGAGCGCGGCCTGCTAAGGATTTTATTGTGATACCTTGATCTCTATCTGCTAATGTTTTAGGGTTCATCTTTTCGTAGAAGGGGATAGGGTCGCCACCTATTGCGGCAGAGATTTTTTGAGCCTGGTCCCAAGCAAATTTTCTGATTTTCTTTTCCATTTCCAGTTTCTGAGTTTTGTTATGATTGCCTTTTGCTTCATCTAACGTTTTATCCGTTAGGTTATCGAAGTTAATACCTTCGAAAAGGATTACAGGTTTATTGGCCTGGTCTAATAATATTTTGTATAAAGCTTTACAAGAAACGTTCCCTTTATTTCTAAGAGTTATCAGTCTGTTCTTTCCAGCCATCACATTTGCTAAAAGACATTTGTTGTTATATGCTTTGCCGTCAACACTAAGGCAGTTTGCCTTACCTTCTGTCCCCATGAGCAACAAATCGATTGGATCATCAGTATCTTTTATGGTAATTGAGCCACCTGCTCCCATTGTCCCTCCCTTTTTCCACTCATCCAATAGTGTGGCCCCAATGGCTGCTAGATGGGGTGTTGAGGCATCAATAGAGTATCTATAGGTTTGCCACTCTTCATCAGTTTTAACTGCATTGTCAACGAACTCATCTATTTTGCTTAGCATTAGATCTCTCTCATCATCATTTTCTAAAGTAGAGATGGTTTTCACGTATGTTAATAAAGCATCAGGTTGTCGACAGCTTCCAAACCTTTCCTTATACTTTGCATATGTCGCTGCATTACTTAAGCAAGGTAGCTTTGTACTAAGAACCTGATCTCCCCTATCTTTTAGACTTTCAAGTTTTGTTGAGACTTCATACTCAGTAACTAAGGCTTGCGTAGACTCTATTAAAGAATTTTGTCCTTCAAGTTCCTCCCCTTTTTTGTTTTGCTTTATTATGGCTCTTTCATGGGATTTAGTTAACGTTTCGATTTTTGTGGCGCGTACTTCTGGGTCTTGTAATAGTGTTAGGGAAACAATTACTTGACTAAGTTCCTTTTCAAGCTTCTTTTTTAGTCCACCTGCTCTCTTTGCAGGCTTTCCCCCTGCAGCTATTGTTTCATTATGTACCGCAATTTCAGAGTGCAATCTCTTGTTCTCACCCTCAAGGTGAGCAATTTTCCCTGGAAATGCTTCTTCATCTTTTAACTCAGCAATCTGACCTCGTAAGTTTTCAGAAAGATTGTCACACGTTACTTTTTCTCCTTCTGCTTTATCTCT
>JBLFWS010000150.1:0-8503 GCA_047611865.1 Chlamydiales bacterium | reverse complement strand
CTTGATAAAATATATTTATCTATGGGCGATAAAAAATTGTGATGATCTCGAAAGATCATCCGGGATTTTCTATCCGCACAAACCTTATTAATAAGACTTGTACATCACTTTTTTCTTGCTGTCAAAATAACTTAGCTGCTCTCAGGCACCCTATTTATCTTCCCGCTCTGTGTCTCAGTCGACTTTTGCGTTGTGAAGAAGTTGAAAACATAACGGAAATAAGGGTATTCCCGCAAGCCCTTTTCTTGCTTTTCTCTCATTTTTTTCCATTGTAGCCGTTGTTTAACTGCTTAATTGTTTCAAAGCTAAGCTTTTACGTAAACTTTCGTTATTTCAACCTTTTCACACAATACCCCTCAGAGCTAAGTCTCTTCGTGTTTCTTGTATAAATAACATCTGTTTCTCCGTCTAAAACAAGCTCGAAATCCTTGCTTAATAGTTCTCAATTAATATTGAGTAAAAAGAGGCAGAAAAAAAATCAATATATAGCTTCATTTTCTGTCGCAAATAATGTAAAAATTTTAATAAGAGTCACCTGAAAAGGGAAGGGAGCAGGATCTGGGATGAAATTTTTAAAACGCTATTTGAAGTTGAGTTTTGCCAAGAAACTATTAACTGCCATCATCGCTTTGGGTAAAAAGAACAGAAAGCCCCCCCCCAAAAGAAGCTCATACTGTTGAGCCCGCATATTTAGAATACAAGACCCTTCTAAAGCATTGGAAAGCCTTTATCAGTCAGATTCCAAGGGAATATCGCAGTACGGTAAAGCATTCCCAGCATTTTGTAGTTATTGGAGATTCTGGCAGTGGGAGAAGCTCCCTTATCAATACCTATACGGATTGGGAGGAGAGAGCTCTTCATTTTGATACGGAAGCTGCTAGCAGTCCCCTCCTACAGTTTTATTTAGCTCCCGAAGCTATCGTGCAGGAGATTTCTTCCCTTCTCCTCCATGACAAGTCCGATCCTGCAAGAAAAAGCCTCTCCGGTCTTTGGGAGACGACCTTGATATGCAGGACCCTATTATTGTAGTAACCTTAAATGCTACTCAGCTGGGTAAGGTAGAAGCTGTCGCCAACCTCAAGACACTTGCTCAAGTACTAAGGGGAAAGCTAAACCTTATTAATAATGTGTCTGGCCGTTCTAATAAGATGCGAATTGTTCTTACCCATAATGGATCAGTTTGAGGGATACTCTGATTTTTCTCGTTTTCTTAAAAAACATTCTATCCCATTTTCACTTAATCTTTCTGATTTCACCTGCGAGACTGAGTTGAGGGGAAATTTTTCCTCTTACGAGAAATATATGTCCTTAGCACTTACCAGATCCTCCGCAGCTGAATATCAGAGCCTCGTGACTTTCTTTTCTTCTTTCCCTAGTATTTTCTCCCCCTTATATGTCTTTCTAAGCAACCTTTGTAAGAAGGATATGTATTCAGCGACACCTTCTCTTGATACACTTTACTTTACCTCTTCTGAGGAGGCAGACCTTAACTCAACCCCCTTCTCTTCTCCTCCACGACCAGAAATATTGCATTACAAGCAAAAACGAGTCCTGCTCCATAAGCTTACTGCCGGAACACTTACTCTTGCTGGCATTGTTTACCTGTTCACACAACTCGTTCTGGAAAGAAAAGAATTTACTGCAGCCGAAAAGCTTATATCAAACTTGGAGGTCTATCAGGAACTCTATTACAAAAGCGACGCCAATGTAGATGCCCTGTAAAACCTTTCTGAAGAGGGATTTCTATCTCCTGGACTGCTATTTCTCCCCCGTTATTATGGCAGTTCCCATAACGATATAGGCAATCGTTTTGTGGACAGCTTCAGAAAATATATCCTGCATAGCTTACTACTCTTGAAACAAAAGGCTCATCTTTCTCTGGATGATATTGCCATACTATGGAGTACCCTGAAAAACCTGAATCATAGCCCTTTTCAAAAGATCCCCTCTTTTTGTGAGGACCTGGATATTTCAGAAAAAAACCTTCTGCACTCTAAGCAAAAAGACTCACTGATCATCTATACCTCCCGCTTAATGAAGGTCGATAACACTTTTATACCCATGGTACAGCACTTCTTCTCTATCACAGAAGACCTGCTCAACACATGGCAAGACCCTGTCCAATGCCAAGTTCAATTTACTCTACCGGGGTTTCCTGAACCCTTTACTGTATGCTCGGAGGAAATGGTAAAATGAAAGATGAAACTCGAATGGCTATCCATCAATTCTTTTATGAAGTGGACCGCATATGGCCAAATACACAAGATGAAGCCTCTGAAGATAACTCCGAGGGTGGGCGTTGGGAAAAACAAAAAGCTGCCGCACAGTCTGGCGAACAGCTCCATATTCTACGTGAAGAAATTCGTGGCCGTGTCAGTAGCTTGAAGGGGCCCCTCTCGAACCTACTTACAGAAAAAGAAACATTCTAATCCCTCTTCCCAATCGTTGTACATCTTGATGAGCAAGTGCAGTTGGCCTTTTCTTTTGAGAAGCTTACCGACTGGGAACCCCTACAGAAAGAACTTTTCAGCATAAGCAATGGCAGAGAGTCTTTCTATGATGAACTTGACAAACTCCTAAACATGAACGAATGCTCCAGTCATGTTCTAGAGATTTTTTACTTCTGTCTTAACAGAGGTTTCAGAGGCACAAACATCGGAAATGAAGCGAAGATTCAAGAGTATCTAAAGAAAATACGTGACCGCCTTCCTATTTCCACTATTGAGATCCCTCAACAAGAAGAGTCTGAAGTTCTCATATCGAGAAGTTTCGACCGTATGCCTCTGCGATATTATCTAGCTGGCCTGACAACAGTCTTTACTTGCTATGCGTTGTTTTTTATTTTATCACTAATCATTTGAATAAAGAAGAGCGTCTTAGTATGGAAACCATAGAGAAAGAGGGCGAGGCTGATATCTTTGATCTAAAGAAACTTCGGCTAAACTGGTCGAAGGAAAAGGTTCTGGACAAGCAGTCTTCCCTTTCTGAACAGAATATTCAGAAAACTCCTCCCTTGCTTATTCGTGAATTCAAAGAATCTCTAATCTGGGAATTTGGGGTAAAGAGCCAGTTTTTTTTCCCTTTCTCGAAGATCTCGAAACAAAGCTTCAAGCTTCTGGCAAGGAAGAGGCCCTTGCTATTATGGGAAATATAGGAGATCTTCTTGATGCCAGCATCGTTACTTTAAACCCGGTGGACGCCCTATCCTGACGTAGAAGCGTGCTGAAATGTGCAAGATATATTGAAATGATTATAGAATCCATTGACAATCTCCGTTTTACTTGAGAATGGTAATTCCTTAAGCGGTATTCCGTATAGGCTCAACATGTCAGGCGATCTGCAAACCTTTGAGACTCGGCCTATACTTCGTCTATGTCACTCGTCACAAATGTTCACATATCACCTAACCTGTTGATTCTATACTGAATATAGGGCATCCACCGGGTTTTAAGTTCTCAAGCTAAAAAATATTAGCCTTAAGAAAATTTCCATGGTAAACTCCTTCACTATTAGTTTTACTACACAGAAGGAACAGGCATGGAAGACCTAAATATCATCCTTGATTTTGACAGTACATTTATACAGGTCGAAGGCTTGGAAGAGCTCGCCTCCCTGTCATTAAAACAGCATCCAGACCGAGAAAAGCTCCTCGCTGATTTACATCAAAAGACCATACTAGGAATGGAAGGTAAAGCTCCTTACTCACAAGTTCTCAAAGAAAGAGTTGATGTCATCTGTGCAAATCGGAAGCATGTGGAAAAACTCTCTGGGCAGCTTAGCCTAAAAGTCACCCCATCAATCCTTAGAAATAAAAAATTCTTCAAGAACTACTCTGACAAGATATATATTTTTTCAGGTGGCTTTATTGAGTTTATCTGGCCAATTGTTGAGCCCTTCGGCATTAGGAGAGACCATGTATTCGCCAATTCCTTTACCTTTGATTACGCCGGTAACATCGTGGGTTTTGACGAAAAGAACCCCCTTTCCACCGAGGGTGGCAAGGCGAAACTTCTGGACCAGCTAAATCTCAATGGCAACACCGTTATAATCGGTGATGGCTACACCGATTATGAAGCCACTTTGTCTGGTTCAGGACGAAAGTTTTTTGCTTTTACCGAGAATGTGTACCGAAAGCCTGTGGTAGAAAAAGCTGACAGAGAGCTCAAAAATTTTGACGACTTCTTTAAAGCCTATCCTTTATCTGACGAAATAGCATCTTCTACTAAACGTATGAAGGCTCTTCTTTTAGAAAACATCCATCCCATAAGTCAGCATAGCTTCATCTCTGAGGGGTTTGACGTAGAGACCATTTCTACTGCTCTGAGCGAAGAAGAGCTTTTAAAGATTATCCCTGAAGTGTCCGTCTTAGGAATCCGCTCAAAAACTGTCATTTCGGAAAAAGTCCTTGATAAAGCCGTAAATCTCCAAGCTATAGGCAGTTTTTGCATTGGCACTGACGTAGTCGATCTAAAAGCCTGCTTAAAAAGGGGAATTGCCGTCTTTAATGCCCCTTATAGTAACACAAGAAGTGTTGTAGAGCTTGCTATTGGCGAAATTATCATACTACTCCGCAAAATATTTGAAAAAAGCGGAAAACTTCATAAAGGTACCTGGGATAAAGGTGCTGGAGGTTCTGTAGAAGTCCGGGGTAAAAGACTTGGAATTATAGGCTACGGCAAGATCGGTTCTCAACTTTCTACGCTAGCTGAAGCATTAGGGATGCAGGTCTATTTTTATGATTGTGCCGACAAGCTCCCCTTAGGGAATGCGATAAAATGCGATTCTTTAGAAGAAGTCTTAAGGAAGGTCGACGTCCTTAGTATCCATGTGGATGGAAGAAAGGAAAACCACGGCCTAATTGGTAAAAAGGAATTTGAGTGTATGAGAGATGGGGCTATTTTCCTTAATTTGAGTAGGGGTAATGTGGTCGACCTAGATGAACTCGCTGCTCATCTTAAGAATGGAAAACTTCGTGGTGCAGCTGTTGATGTATACCCCGAAGAACCCAAAGGTCCCGGAGAAGAATTCAGCTCCAAGCTTCAGGGGCTTCCCAATGTGATATTAACTCCGCATATTGGAGGAAGCACCCAGGAAGCACAGGAGAACATCGGAGGTTTTGTTACGAGCTCAATTCTTAGCTACCTACACAATGGTTCTTCCAGAGCCAGTGTCAATTTTCCTGAAGTGCGTCTCCCAAGCATGAAACACACCCATCGCCTTATCCATATCCATGAAAACGTTTCCGGAATGCTCGCACAAGTCAGTAGTATCCTTGCAGCCCATGAGATTAACATTGAAGGTCAATACCTGAAGACCAATGAAAAGGTCGGTTATGTCATTATTGACACCAACTCTACTCTTTCTCCTTCTTTACTTGACGAGCTCAGGAATATCCCACACACAATTCGCGTGAGGTCTCTGTATTAAAATGATTCCCTTACGATTGCAAGTGGCTGCTAGAGCCCTAATCATTGTCGAAAAGAAGATCCTTCTTGTAAGTAACGACAAAAGTTACTGGTATCTTCCCGGAGGGCGTCTCGCCCTGGGGGAGGACCTTAAGACCTGTCTTAAAAGGGAAGTCATGGAAGAGACGGGTTTAGAAGTAGAGCCTCACGACTTGTGGCAACTCACGGAATTTCTAGATCTTGATGGGCGTATTCATGATGAGCCTACTCATAAAGTCGAGTGTATCTTTCGAGCCTCCCTTTTAAACGGAGAGCTCGATCCTAATTGGATAGATGAAGACTTAAGCGTCAATCACAGCCAGTTTTTTTCTTTGGAAGAAGTCCAAAAAATTAAGGCCTTCCCTAATTTTATTCATGAGGGGACATGGCTAAAACAAAGCCCACCCTTCATTTACAGGGATATGACGTAAGGATATTCTTACAAAAAGTCTCGACAATAATCCCCTCAATCTTGCAAGAAGGCTATTCGAACAAAGTCTTTTTTATTTTATTTTCAGCTCAAATGAACTCTCTAAAGCCATAGCATAGATCTTTTCCCTTTCAAAGCTCGTAATTTTTAAAAAATTAGGCATGGTTCAAAAAAGGGACTTTTTGGGTAGCACTTAGGGTTGGGGGATCGTACCGTTGGTTCTGTCTAACGGTATCTATTAGCATCGTTTAACCGGGGAAGAGGGTCTGTTAAGCGGCTTTCTGTGTTTCGGTAGCTGAGTCCAATCTTTTGAACATACTATACCCCAAGAGCTCTAACCAATGCCTATGAGATTCACCTGTTAGTAACTCTGTTGGACTTTTACCAATACGTTTTGGCTTAGCGCTACGCATAAATCGGCGATGATTAAGAAAGAACTGAAGAAGCTCAAGATAGCCGCTACCAAGGGTCTTGCGGAGGAAGAAATAATTTCTCAGCCTGCTATTAATATTCTCGACTATTGAGCTTGCTCGCACTGTTCCCTCTATTAAGCGTTGGATGTCTTCTTGAAGATTGTAAAAATGGGTTCCTATCTTGCTATAAAGCGCCGTAAATCGTTCCCAATAGAGATTTCCTTTGCTAGAAAAAGCCTCCAGTTCAAAGGCTTCACGAACCAAATAGAGCTCCACACCATAACTGTCTGCTAAATTATGCAGCTCTGTATCAAGATCCCCTACAAAGCGAAGAAGGTCTTCTCCTTGACATTCAAGTAGGCGTCGCAGAGGTCTAATACGGTGAGGGGATTGCGATTCTCTGGATAAAAGTTCTTCAATCACGAAATTTATCAATTCTACACGCGTTGATAGCTCAGGACCGCTAACAGACAGAATATCTTTTTTGAGCCAATCGGATAAAGTGGAGATGTCGTTTTTTAACTGAGTTGCTGTTGCCGCCTCTACTCTCGCATTTCCTAGTCGTTTTGAATATTTGGTTCCTTGCGTCTTCTTCTTGGCTTTGGCCATTTTTGCTTCTAGTGTTTTAACAGCTTGAGCCGTAGCCTCGGCTCAATTCTCTAGAAACCTTAGCACCTTTCCTTATGTCGTACAATGGATGAAACACATCTCCACGACAAGGCACATCAGGCCATGCTTCTCTTTGACCACTCCTAAGGCCTTTTCCTCCATCTGCGATTGTATGATCGAGGTCCATGCCTTGATCAGTGAGTTCAAGAAGTCTTACTCTCCAAGCCGTAGTATCTCGATGCTCCTCTTGCTTTAGGAGATAGGTATAAGTTGACTCTACATCACAGCCTACCAGGACAGGTGTTCTTCCTTGGAAGATTTCGTCATGTGCCCCTACTTTTATCGAAGAAAGATCTTGAGACTTATTCACCAGAGCTGCTTTTTTTAGAGCATTCTGCACGATGTTGAAGATGCTTCCTTTGCAGATATGTTGGTCAAGAGTGTCTCTGAAAAATTCAATGAATCCACTTTAGAAGCTATGACAAGTCATTACGAGAGATAGAACGACCTGTTGGAGCCATTCCTTGGTAACTGGAATGTGAAACACAGCCTCCGAGCCTTTATCTTTTTGAGCGTAAACGAACTTTCGACTAGTTTCGTGGTGGCGTGAAAGTCCGGGGATGGACTCCTTGCCTGCGATTGCAGAAACACCGATTTGTTGACGAGCCGAAGGACTGATTTGCTTGGCCGTAGCATTTACTTGGGTAGATGTATGCGATTTGGTAGAATGGTCATTGAACATAGCATTGTCTCCAGTTTTTTACTTTTTTGCGAAATCAAAATAACTGGATTTTCAATTGCTATGTTCTTTTATTTGTAACTAGTGCCTGACAGAAAACTGCCTTATTTTCAAGAAAGTGACGTTCTGATTTAATTTATTTTTCGTTAGTTTCAGTGAAAAGAGACGCCATGAAGCAAATTGCTACTAGTAAAATATTTAATATATGAAAAATCGACAGTTTGAGGGGTGGGGGAAACTCTATAAGGCGAGGAAAGTCGAGATAAGGAGATTTCTTTAGGTTCAATCTGCTCGTTTTGTTCGTGCAAAAACCTTTCTGGCTTTCTTTTGAACCAGGGCACCCAAACGTTGAAGGTTTCTTGAAACAATCGCTAGAGAAGTGTAGCTCTTGAAAGCTACCAACCCATTATCCGGACATCGATCTAAACCATGAATCTCTAGCGCATTTATGGCAGACTCGACAGCTGAGTGCTGTCGACGGTATTTCTTAAATTCTTCAGAGCTTTCTATTTCCTTTCTTTCCTTGGAAATCTTGCCCTTTTTAGGAAGCACCAAGAGGTCTAGAAAAGACGACAGCTCCTTCTGATTAGACTGTGAGTGAAACCCCTGGTCAAAACTAAACCCCGTGAGTGAACTAAACTTCTCTAAGGAGTCCTTAATCAGCGGAACAGCAAGCTGGTCATCCGTGGTTTTTTGGGCAACTGTATGATGCAAAATAAAACCGTATTGATCTTCGACGATAGCGACTCTTAAGCCTAATTCCACTGGTACACCTGCTTTTCCTTTGGCAATCCACTCCTTATGTTCCTCAAAAACCGAAAAAATCTTTTCTTCGTGAGGAATCACTTCGCAGTTAAGGATTCTCCGC
>JBLFWS010000149.1:0-8560 GCA_047611865.1 Chlamydiales bacterium | reverse complement strand
CTCTTCTTCTCATGAATTACTATTAGTTAACTAAGTGCAACGATGTAGGTATTAACTAATAGTGCCTAAATGAAAAGATAACTTAAATTTAGTAATTTAGTTAAACAACAGTGATACTAGTCTAAAAAACAGTCGTGATTTTCAATGAAGACTTAAGGGTTTAATAGCCAACGGGTTCTTCTTTCCTCTCCCCGAAAAGGGATCAAAAAGTGGCTAGGCTTGGCATTTGGGCATTTGAATTCTGATTCTTAAAGGTGCCGCTACCGTGGCTCGATTTTCTTTTGTGCTGTCCCCCGCACTTGAAGCACAGGGCTAGTTGGGGAGTGAGTAAAGAAAACATTGTAATGCGATGGCTCTGTGTCTCCCTAAGAATCCTTGGAATTTTACTCTCTGTAGGTTATAATCTTTGCTTACCTTCTTGATGAGAGTGTATTTGTGAAAATCAATGATTTGAAATTCTTTGAAAAACATTTGAAAGACTCTGCTCCCGATGGATTTGCCCCTATTTACCTGGTAAATGGCAAAGATGAAGCTGATAAAAGAACGGCCGTCAAAAGTTTGCAAAAATTTTTATTAGTAGGTCAGGATAGTTCTTTTGCCCTAAAGATTTTCGATTGTGCTGCAGCTGCACAGATAGGAGACATCTTACAGGAACTGGAGGCCATTCCTTTTTTGGGAGGGAACTGTGTAGTCACCGTCCAAAATGTTGACAAGATGGATAAGATGGGTAAAGAGGCATTGCAAAAGTACATAGCGAAACCTAACAGAAGCGTATTTTTGCTGATGACGGCAGCAGCCCTATCGGGATCCACAAATCTATTTAAGCTGGCAGAAAAAAACGGTGTCGTTTTGCAGTTGGTTGCAGAAAAGCCCTGGGAAAAAGAAAGTCGCGTAATGGAGTGGATCGCAGAGCATTGTAAGAAAGAAGGAAAGAAAATCGGAAAGTCGGCTTGCCATCACCTCGTTAAGCAAATTGGCGTGGATATGATTTTGTTAGAAAATGAGCTTGAAAAATTGATTTCTTATGTCGGCGAAAGAAGAGAAATAGAAGATCGTGACATAGGGGATATATGTGTTCACGTTCCTCTTGAAACGGTATGGCAGCTTGGAGAGGCTATCTTCTTGCGGGATGCTGCCCGAGTCTTGAATGTGACACGTTCACTAATTTCTGACGGGAACTCTCTTTTTGTATTGCTAGCACAGATACGTCGACAGTTTCAAACTGGATACCACATTTGTTCTATAGTGACAAATGGGGGCTCTACACAAGAAATAACAAAAGCATTTCCTTATATGACAGGCAGGATTCTGGAACGAAATATTCGGCAAGCACAGAATTACGGGATGGAGCGCTTTAAAAGGGGCATGATCCTAATAAATGAAACGGATGTCCGTTCAAAAAACAGTTCAACAAATCCGGATTTCCTATTGGAAATGTTGGTAGTAAAGTTAGGCACAATATGAGTAAAACAAAACCCACACTATATTTATTTCCCAATCTATTGGGAGATCAAAGATTTCATGAGCCATGGTTGCCGTCAAGTATTGACAAAGCAGTAGCTAAAATTGATGGTTTGATAGCAGAAAGCCCAACAGGAGGGCGCTCTTTTCTTAAGCGGTTTCAAACGAAAAAAGCTCCTTATGATGTTCCTATAGCAGACCTGAATAAGAACACTCAGCCAGAAGACATAGACTTTTTGCTGGAACCCATATGGAAAGGGGAGAGCTGGGGGCTAATTTCCGACTGCGGACTGCCTTGCATAGCAGACCCAGGAGCACGCCTGGTATACAGAGCCCGACAGACAGGGGTGAATGTACACGCTTTTGTAGGTCCTTCTTCCATCACTCTATCATTGATGATGTCAGGGCTTCCTGGACAGCGCTTTTCATTTCTAGGCTACCTAGGAAAGAGTCCTGCGGAAAGGAAGACAGCCATAATAGAAATGGAAATGAAATCAAAAAAAGAAGACGCCACACAAATCTTTATCGAAGCACCATACCGCTGCGGCGCAGTATTGAAAGACCTAGTGGATACATTACATGATGACACAATTCTCTGTGCCGCATGGGACCTGACAATGCAAAGTCAAGGGATCCTGTCACAGACCGTCCGTCAGTGGAAGAAAAGTCCCCTTCCCAATGTAGCCAAAAAACCCACTATCTTCCTCTGCTTCTCAGGTAAAATGTAGACGAGTGCAGTTTCTACGGTATGAAATCCCAAGCTATATCCTTGGGATTTCATCCCAAACCCGAGCAAAGGGCCAGCCCTCTGCACACCCCTTTAGTGTCCGAACACTTGGAAGCGTCGCTTTTTTAAACATACATCCTTGGGATTTCATCCCAAACCCAAGCAAAGGGCCAGCCCTCTGCACTCCCCTTTAGTGTCCGAACGCTTGAAGCGTCGCTGTCTTAAACATGCCTTTTCTTCTGTACTCGATGAACTCCGTTCCTCTCGCAAAGCAGTCAGCGCCATTGTTCCAATTGCACTGAATAGTTCCACCTCCGGTGGTGTGACGATACCTGTCAGAATATGAATAAATACTAGAATGATCCGGACCGCTCCTTTTAAGCTCGAATAGCTATTTCATCGATCACTATTGTGACAGGTACCGTCACCCCACCGAAGGTGGGAACGATTCAGTATCATTGGTACAATGGTGCTGACTGCCTTGCGAGAGGAACGGAGTTCCTTGAGTGCAGAGAAAAGATATGCTTAAAATAACAGCGCCTCCAAGTGATCGGGCACTAATGGGGAGTGCAGAGGGCTGGCCCTTTGCTAGGGTTTGGGATGAAATCCCATAAGTCTTTAAGCAGAGAAACCCGTTGAAACCTGTTAAATGAGTTCGCTTGCGACGGTGTCATAGAAGAGTATACCCTTCTTTGTGAGGGAGAGGGTATTGTTTTCTTGATGTAGCAGGCCCTGTAGGAGGAGTCTTTTTATGATGTCTTGTGTTTCATTTTCTAGGGGGGCGTGTCTTTTTTCGAAATCGGGGATGTTGACACCGCATAGTAGGCGGAGTTGTATTACTAGGGCTTCGCGGATTTGTTCTTCTTTGGTGAGTTCTTCTTGGTAGTCTATGGGGCTTTCGTTTGTTTTTAGGGCTTTGTGGTATTTGCTTAGGCTGGCGATATTCCTGAAGCGTTGGCCGTTCCAGTGGCTGAATGCTGAGGGGCCGAGGCCTAGAAAGGGTCTCCCTGTCCAATATCCGGTGTTGTGCTTGGACCAGGCACCATCTTTTGCGAAGGCGGAGATCTCATACTGCTGTAGGCCATGCTTTTCCATGACTTCTTGTGCTAGCTCGTACATCTGTGTGCTGACATCCTCTTCGGGCATGGCTTTGCGGATTTGCTCTTCTTTTTTGAAGAACACCGTGTGTGGCTCTATTGTCAGGTTGTATAGGGAGAGGTGTGAGATAGGTAGCTTGATGCAGGTTTCCAGGGAGCTTTTCCAGTTGGAGAGGGTTTGCCCGGGCAAATCGTACATTAAATCAATGGATATATTGCGTATTCCGGCCTCATATGTGGCAATAACTGCGTCGACAGCTTTTTGTGAGCTGTGCTCCCTGCCGATGGTGATGAGGAGTGGGTCGTTGAATGTCTGGACACCGATACTGGCTCTGTTTATTCCTGCCTGGCAGAAGGCTTTCATTAGGGGGAGGGTGATGTTTTCCGGGTTGGCTTCCAGGGTGATTTCTGCATTTTCTATGGAGGGGCAGCTCTCTCTTATCCATTTGAGGATTTCCTGGACTCTTTCAGGGCCTAATAGTGCGGGGGTTCCCCCTCCGAAATACACGGAAATAAGGTCTTTTTCTCCGATTTTCCCTTTTTGAGCCTCCCATTCTCTTTTGAGAGCCTCCATTAACTGTTCTTTATGATTTTCTCTTTCGGGAATTACATAAAAGTGGCAATAGTCGCATTTTTTTGAACAAAAGGGAATATGGAAGTACAAACTGGAAGTATTATTAGAGGAAGAAGGTATTATTAATGTCATTAATTAAACAGGGGCTAGATGTAAACAAATGGCAATTGTACATATGCAGAGTTTAAAGTAAATAAAGAAAACTGTTGACTGTCAATTAAAATTTATAGTATACTCGAAACTTAGTTTACTTAAAAAATAATCAAGTTAATTATAGGTAGTAATAATGAACGTAAATTTAAGCTTTGATGCAAATAAAGTCATGAATACTGTGGGTTATATTCCTGTAGTAGGAACAATGTCAGCTTCTGTTCGCATGATGTTTGGACAAGCTGAGATGATTTACGGAATTGCTATGTCAGTATTTAATGGTATGGAAACTCTACACCATGGAGTGGGAGCCGCAAGAGGCTGCTTTTCTACCTTTACGAAGGTGAGTGATGAGGAAAGAAAAGATTATGTAGAGCAAACAGCCAAGCAGTACGTACAGCTTCAAGACAGTCTCGAACATGTCAAAAACGGATTCTTGAATGTTGTAAGAGCAACGATAGAAGCTATACCTGTTGTGAGTTACATGGTTCTTTATCCATTCGATCAGGTCAAAGCTGAAGTTATTCGCCTAAATGAAGATCAAAAAAGAGGCGCCACTGAACAATTTTCCTCTAGTGAAAGTACTTCTAAGCAAGGGAAGGAGTTTTGGAAAAGTGGCACGACAGTCATGGCATTCGTTTAAAAAAAACGCGCCTATGACGAAAAAAGACCTGTACGGCTTGTCCGTACAGGTCTTTTTTTTATCTTATAAGAAGCTCTAGGTTTTCACCAGTCTTCAGAATCAGGATCAGCAATCCCACGTTTCCAGCGATTACTGTCGCTGAATGGGTCTTCATCCTCTTCTTCAACGACAGTTACATCGTCCTCAGTACTGGTGATATCTGTTACGGCAGTTTCTACTTCAGCAACTTCAGTATCGGAGTCAAATGTTGTAACATCCGTTAGTCCTGCTGCCGCAGTATCATTGCCCGTATCGATATCTGGAAGGTTCTGGCCATCAGCATAGCCAGCAGATCGCGATGCTTTTTTAGGGATTGCATACTCAATTTCATCACTTGTAGTTTCTTTTAGAAATTTTAGCCTATCCCTTTCATCTGCGATCTTGGATTGAGTGACTTTAATTTCTTCTTTATGTCTAGCAGTGTCCTTTTTAGGTACAAGGCCGAGCTTGAGCCATTGCTCTAGGTCTCGAAGTTCCATTTCCATTTTTTTGAGTCTTTCACTTTTCATAATACGGTCCTAACCTTGTGGAGGGGTACTTTTTGTTCATAACGGGCTAAGATTTAACCTGAAGAAATCTTTTTTGTGAATAGTTTTCTGCAGGAGAATAGCTTTTTTTCCCTATTTACGTTTTTTGCTCTATTAACTCAAGCATGAAACTGCATAAAAGGAGTCAATAATTTTAAATTTTCTTGTGGGGTAACGTCTAAATAACTTGTAAGTAGGGGCATATAGGGTGATTTGTTGACCCAGATATTATCAATTTTTTATTTTCAATCTGGATTCGTTGCTCTTAATTAGAAGGGCATATCCAATAAATGCTAACTCTGTAGCAAGGAATAGCCCATAAAACATCTCTCCTCCGTTTCCAAAACCATAGCTATGAAGACCACTTCCTAAAATATAATTCACTCCATACCAGGTGAAACTTATGGAAAGCAAGCCGACAATAGCCCCTAAAGCTAAGCCGAAGTGCTTAATGTGGCGAAAAGTATATGTGTGAATAAAAATAATGTACGTGCAGCTGGAGATAAAGGCCCAGGATTCTTTGGGATCCCAATCCCAAAATCTGCCCCAGCTTTCTGCTGCCCAAACGCCTCCCAGGATAGTTCCTGGTATTAGTAAGGCTGTACCAAGGTACATTGTTTGTAAAATTAATTTCGTAATGAAATTCATTTCTTCAGTGTGCTTTTTTCTCAGGGCATACCAGGCTAAGTAGATATGGCCGAGGATCCCACAGAGTACAAAGATGCCGTAGCTGCCCACGATCATCAACACGTGAATGGTTAGCCAGTATTGAGAATCCAGCACAGCCTGAACATTTTCCAGCCCATTCGTGAGATTGTTGAGAGAGAGAAAGGCAAGGAGGATAACGGCTGCCAAGGATGAGGAAACAAGAAGGAGGCGGCTTTTCATAAAATAGTAGAGGAAAAAGCTGACGCAAACGGCTACCCATGGAACATAGAGGACAGTTTCAAACATATCGGAAACAGGAGGGCGCTGTAGGACATAGCAGCGTAGAGCCAGAAGGATGCTGTGAATACTAAAGGCCAGCACCATACTCACCATGGCGTATTGACAATAAGAGTCCTTTTTCAGGGAGTATGCCAGAAAGAAAAGAAATAAGGTTGAGAGATAGGCTGTTATTGCAGCGCCCCCTATGGGGAGTTGATAGTACAGGCTTTCAATTCTAAGCTGAGACAGCGTGGGGTAGCTTAAAGTTTTTGAGGCGGTCTCTAAATAGGTGTTTCCTGCAAGGGATTCTGAATAGTTGTTGTGAAGGGTTAGATACAGATCTTGTGAGATATTTTGGATTTTACTGACTTTATCTAGGTCAGACTCCAATTTTAATGAGTGTAATTCGTTGACTTCTATTTGTAGGCTGTCATGTAGTGAACGTATTTTTTCAAATTGTTCATCGGGATAAGGGGTAAAGTTTCCAATGGGGACGAGGGAGTTCTTTTCGGTATTATAAGTTTGAATATTTAATGAGTGCAGGGAAAACCATTCACCTGGATTCTTTCCGGGTAGTACTCGTAGGAGATTTCCAGATTGCGCAAGCCTATCATGCAGCCTGTGCTTTGAGCTTAGAATTTCGTGAATCTGAGAAGGGTGGACTCCAGTAGCTTGAAGCTCTTTAAGGTTTTGATTAAAGGCATTGTCGGCAGCATTAAAGGGGCCGGAGATTTGTTCGTATAATTGCAAAGCATCAACGGTAGAAAGGATTGCATCAATGACCAGCTTATCCTTTCTGTAGCTGTAGCTTTGGTTTCCCTTGTTGTTTTTGAAAATGAGCATTCCCTTTTCCAGGAATTTCCAAATGCCTGTTTCGGGTGCCGAAGCTATGGTTAAGCTGCCTTCTTTTTGAGTGACCCATAATCCGGGAGACATTTCTTTGAGTTCGATCTTTTCTGAAGCGAAACGATTTTTGGGGTCGTTATATGCTTTGTGGTAGTGATATCGAATTAATCTGCGGGCTACAGGGAAGCGACTCGAAGGATTTTCAAAAACGGCCTTTTTCAAGGTATTGTAACTGTAGTGGTCTATGGAGGGGTCCAATTCTAGCAGGCTTTTAACTTCTTTGTTTCGTAAAGAAATGAGAGGAATTGAATCCCATGGAGTGTGCCCGAGGTAGTGCATTTTCCATAAGAGCTCCAAAGCTGAGGAGTCGCCCTCTAGGGGTGTAGAGCGGTTATGAATGTCGTGGAGCCATAGCCTGGCGTAGGCGTCAGCCGGACGGAATCTGCCCTTAAAAAGAGTAGGAACGACTTCTGCAATGGGAGATTCAAAGAGGGAGTTATCCGCTTCAACGCTTGTGAGGGGAGCGAGAAATAGAAATATGAGTACCAGTAATGTTTTTTTCATTATATTGCTTCGCTAAGTTTTTTTTATAAAGGAACTTATCCTGCCAGCCTATATAATTCAGTTCAATCTAAACACGTATTAACCAGGGCAATCGCATTATGATAATTTCTTGACCTTCCCACGACAGCAAGCTGCGGGATTCAGAAAAAATATCCCAAATTTAATAGTGTTCCGGTGGTGACGCAGCTACTGCAGCTCTATTTTTTAATTTACTTGCTATACCGGGCCTCGCTCGCAAGCTGGGAGTGTATAATAAATTGTGTCCAGGGAATTTTTGAGATAAAAGAAAAGCCTCCACCAAATTGCGAAACATGAGGAGGCTTTCCATGTACAGTACAATGTTTAGCATAGTAGAGAATCTTAAAATCCGTTTCAAGCAGTTATTAGAAAGTATGCTGTTGGCTGAAAGAAAAGAGCACCTTCAACGACATACTGAAACCAAAGGCAATGGGTTTTATACCAGATCTGTCGCTACGAAATACGGAACAATTGAAAAGCTAAAGGTTCCTCGGGCACGAGATGGTTCTTTTAAAAGTCAGTTTTTTTCGACTAGGCATACAGACAGTGAGCTAGAAGACCTTGTTACAGAATTGTTTATAGAAGGTATTTCAACAAGATGAATAGAGGGGATTCTACAAAAATGTTTTGGAACTTCTCTGAGTCATGGATCGATAGCCAACATTGCAAGGGCTGGAATAGATGAAGTCCTTCGATGGAGGCAACGCCCTTTGGAGAGGGAATACGCATGTATTTTTATCGATGCCTTTTATTTTCCAATTAAAAGAGCAACCACGGCACAGCAAGCAATTTTTGTAGCGCTGGCAATAACACCATCTGGTCACAGAGAGATATTAGGATATTGGATTCCTGGTGGAAATGAGTCGGCATCAAACTGGGAAGAAATCCTCAGGAATTTAAAAAAGAGAGGTTTTGAATCTGTCGATTTTATAATTGCAGATGGTTTAACAGGTATTCAGGGAGCCATTTTAAGGAGTTTTCCTAGAG
>JBLFWS010000148.1:0-8571 GCA_047611865.1 Chlamydiales bacterium | reverse complement strand
CTCTCAACGGTTTGGATCCAGGAAGTGAATTAGGGTTATCTTTTAGAAGCCGTATTCGAGACAAATTCAGGGCTATTGGAGCTCCGGTCTAAACGCTATCAAGCCGATTCTTCAATAACGATGGGTACAACAGTCTAGCCGAACGGCAAGTGAGAAAAAGAGAGCTTTTCGTTCATTCCGGAGTTTATATCTCTATTTTTAAGTATATTTTAGTTCATTTACATGTGATTTACTTAAAGAAAGTGTAAAGGATTTTGTCGCTGGCGTTGGCCTTTCCTTGTGACTTTCCCTCCAGGGCAAGTCACGGGTGAGAGGGAAAGCCACAAGAAAAAACCACCGCTTGAGCCTCAAAAAATGAAGTGCTTGAGTTCTTTTTAAGGGTACTTTTCAGCCAAAGTAAATATTTCCTTAGGAGTTGCGTAAGAAAGAACTGCCTTGGGTCTCTGATTTAAAATATTTTCCACTCGGGAAATTTCCTTATCCGAGTATTTTCTCAAATTTGTTTTCTTCGGGAAATACTCTCGAATTAGACCGTTTGTGTTTTTATTAGTTCCTCTTTGCTGAGGCTGGCCCGGATCTGCGAAATAAACCTGAATGCCCACTTTTTCTGTTAGTCTCTCATGCTCGGCCATTTCAGTGCCTTGATCATAGGTCATACTTTTACGGAGGTGTGGTGGTGATTTTTTAAGTACTTCGATAAATGCATCGACTACAGTTTGTGAATTACGGGCTTTCAATGGCACTATAAGGGTAAATCGGCAACTTCTCTCTACCAAAGTTCCCATCGAAGATTGCTGTTCTTTACCTATGATAAGGTCTCCTTCCCGATGTCCAAATTCTTGACGATCTTCTACCGTAAGTGACCTTTTATGAATTGAGACTCTGTTTCGAATTCCTCCTCTATTGAGAGCCTTTCTATTTCTTTGAACTCTTTTTTTTACGTTTTCTTCGAAGGCATGAGGCAATTTCCTTTCTGTGAGGAGACCTATATATATACCGGTAAATTACTTCGTGAGAAATTTGTAGGTCTTCGAAAGAAGGGAACTCTCTCTTTAAACGGCCACTAATTTGTTGTGGGGAGCAGTGATACTCAAAAAGGTAGGCCAGAATAATTGATTCTAAAGAACCTTGAATCTTTGTTTTTCTACGATTTCGTGATTTACAGCGATCAGCGTGTGTTTGTGCCCAGTTAAAATGGTAGTCTTTGGGCAATCGGCCACCTCGATGTAACTCGTCCGAAATTGTTGACTTACTCCTACCTAAGTAGTCAGCAATCTGACTTATGCTTTTATTGGCTTTATTATGTTGATAAATCAGCTTTCTTTCAGATGAAGTAAGCCTGTTATATGGATGGGCCATTTTGACCTCCCTTATTCGCAAAATAAGGAATGATCGATGGCCTATTTTTTTGTCACTAACTGTTCGGTTGGCAAGTTGAATCTACAGATAAAAGGGCAGATATTAGGTTTAGCAAGAGTAAATAAGTCTTATTTACTCAACCTGTCCGTCACGGGATAATAAAATGGCTAACCAGCGAGTTTGGGAGAAGTTCGCTAAGGCTATAAATGCCATGACGGTAATAGGTACACTAAGAAACATTCCAACGACGCCCCATATAGCTCCCCAAAAGCTTAAAGAGATAATGATCGCGAAGCCTGAAAGGCTAAAAGAGTTTCCAATCATGCGAGGTTCAAGAATGTTCCCAATGATCATTTGTATGAGCCCAAGAAAAAGGGTGACAAAGATAAAAGGAGCAAAATTATCGAATTGTATGAAAGTGAGTAGGCATGGGAAAGCCATGGCAAATATGGATCCAATGACGGGAATAAAGTTTAAAAAGAAAATAAGGAAAGCGAAGAACTCGGGAAAATTCACCTCCCAAAAGATAAGAACCATGTAAGAGAAGAAGGCTGTTAAGGCACTGACAAAAGTTTTAATTTTCAGGTAGGAGTTAATCTTTGAAGTGGCCTTTTGGATAAGGGACATGGTTTTTTTTCGCTTGATTTCATCAGGTATAAGCGCATGGATTTTACGGTCAAAAAATCGACATTCAATTAAGAGAAACATCAGATAAATGGCAATCATGCCGGTGTTGCTAATCAGGTCTGTGATTCCGCCAAAGGCCAGCTTTGTTAACCAGATTAAGTCTACGTTTTCTATCCATTGGGAATATTCAGCTTTAATAGGTATTCCGGTGACCTGATGAAGAGTAAGCATTTTTTGAAGGAGCTTTTCCTGGTAATCGGGTAAGAGTAGCATAAGACTTGCTAGATTGTTACCAATCATTGTGATCGCTTTCTGGGTTATTAAGACAATTGAGACTAATACGAGGCTCATAGCTATCCAATAAGGAGGTCTATAGCCTTTAATTCTAAATAGCCTGACTCCTTGAGTTCCAGTTACGATGATATAAGCCATTACAACGGCGCAGAGTAAGGGGAGAAAGAAGAGTTTTGCTGATAAAAATATATATCCGATCAAGCTGATGGTGATCACTGCGAGACAAAAATTGACAAAGCGTTGCATTGGAATTTCCTAAGTAATTATTTTAAGATCTTATACAAAATCAGCAGGGAAATCAACGAAAAGAAAAGGAGTAATTATGAGGACCTTTCTCATATATGAAAGGTCATTGACTTAATTCATATGAGCGGAAAGTATGAAATTTGATTTATTATAATGTTAGGTGTCTTTCTATGAAAAAAATGATGATCCCGTCGAGAATAAAAAGTACTTTTCTTTTGCTGGGGGTATTAGCTTTATCTTCCTGCGCGACTGTTTCTAAGCCTAAGGTATATACTTTAGACTCAACTCCAATTATTAGTCCGGTATTGAAACAAGCCAAGCTACATGAGCAAAGTGGCTTGAAGAGGAAAGTAGCTGTTGCGAGATTCACAAATGAAACGAGCTATGGCCAAGGTTTCTTTGTTGATGAAAACCGAGATAGAATTGGAAAGCAAGCTGTTGATATTCTTTCTTCTAAACTCATGCTTACTGAAAAATTTATACTCCTTGAGAGAGCTGATTTGGACAAAATTCAACAAGAGCTGTCCATGGAAGGACTACAGCCTTTGCGAAACAAAGCTGACTACTTAATAGTTGGCTCTATAACTGAGTTTGGTAGAAAGGAAGTCAGCGAAGTTGGAATATTTAGCCGAGTCAAGAAGCAGGTGGCCTTTGCAAAAGTTCATGTACGCTTAGTGGATGTATCTACGGGACAGATTCTCTATTCAGAAGAGGGGCAAAGCGAGGCCTTTTCAGAGGCTGGAACAGTGTTGGGAGTTGGGGAAAGGGCAGGTTATGATTCCACATTAAATGACAAAGTCTTGGAAAGTGCAATCACTGATCTTGCTTCTAACATTATTGAAAACTTATTAGACAAACCCTGGAAGGCATTCATCCTCGGATATGAGGATGAAAGTTTCATCATATCTGGAGGAAAGTCACAGAATATTAAAATGGGGAATGAGTTTGACATCGTTTTAAAGGGTAAAGAAATAAATAATCCTCAGACGAATATGAAGATCACTCTTCCCGGGAAAAAAATAGGGAAGTTAAAAGTTTCAATGGTTTTAGGTGACACTGTAGACAATGAAGTTTCATTATGCTCTTTGATCGATGGAGATCTTGGAACATACAAGGAGAAAAATGACTTTTCAAACTTGTATATCACGGAATCTACTAAGGAGGAAAAATGATGGCTACACAGAAATATACAAGCCTTTGGATAACTATGGCAGCGTTTCTGTTTTTTTGCTCTGCATGTGGATATACAACGGGTGTTGTTCAAAGTGATTCCAAAAGCTACATTCGTTTTTCAGGGAATATAAAAGGGGCGGTTGTCTATATCGATGACCACGCACCGTTTACTCTGGATCGAAAATCCTCGGCAACTCATACAGATAATTTAGGTAGCGACAAATTATCTGTACATTATGAACTTGAGCCTGGTCAGTATACAATTACCGTGGAAAAATATGGTGAAGTTGTAGTGAAACGAAAAGTGCTTCTCGGTAAGGACATAACCAAGGAAATTCAGGTACCATAATGAAAAATAAACTGTCGTGTTTATTAGCCTTGTTAATATTCTTAAGTGTCACAGGATGTATTCCGAGGGATTATCTTTTGGAAAATATGCAAAAGCATTCACAATCCCTCTACACTTATAAAGCTTTGCCATCTGATAAAACCCTTGCTGCACACAAAAAGGTTTTATTGGGAGTCATTGAAAGTTCAAAGAATCACAATATGCTTGTTCCTCCGGGTATTTATGCAGAATATGGATATTATCTTCTTAAAGAAAACCAGTTAGGTGAAGCGGAAAAGTACTTTCTTTTAGAGAAAGGGATTTATCCAGAATCAGGCGTTTTTATGGATAGGATGATTCAATCCATTGAGGGCCATGAAAGTGTGAGTAATGAGATAAAAGAAGGGGGGGATTTTTAGTATGTACAAACTACAGCGTTTTATATCACTAGTGGTCCTTCTTCTGACAAGCACGGGCTGTATAAAAATACAAACAGTAAGTAAAGGGGAAGAATTCCCCTTAATGTACGAAGCTCCACCCACTTCGTTGCTCATCTTGCCGCCTATCAACGAGTCAACAGCTGCAGAAGCCAAAGATTATTATGCCACTACCATTCAAGAGCCATTAGTAGTCTTTGGTTATTACGTCTTACCTTACCAATTGAGTAGTGAAGTATTAAAAAAAGAGGGTTTCTTTGATACAGAACTAATTAGAGATGCTCCCCTTGGAAAATTTAAAGAGTTCTTTGGTGCCGATGCAGTACTCTTTACGACTATCAAAAAGTGGGATGTAGCCTATCTAATCCTTGCCTCAAATCTTACGGTCTCGATTGATTGTGAGTTAAAATCTACTAGGACGAATGCAAGCTTATGGAAATACAACGGGACAGTTATTGTAGATTTGTCTGGTAATGATTCGCAGGGAGGGGTCGCAGGACTTATAGCTAAGGCTATTGCATCAGCAATCAATACAGCATTGGCTGATTATGTACCTTACGCGCGAATAGCAAATTATCGTGCTATGAGTTCGCTGCCATTGGGGAAATACCATGCCAGGCATTTTCTTGATCAGGGAGACCTAATAATAAAGCAAAATTAGGTAATGGAAAAAGAGGCGTCAGGCTTTGCTTCTTCGGTTTTTCTAATCTTAATACCTGGAAGATAGGGTATCTACCGGATTTAAAATCGATTAAGCGGCCTCTCTTCCTTGAACTTTATCTAGCGCTTTCCCCATTTTCCAGCTTTTTATTTTCATCCCCTTTTATTTTAAGAGAATTGTTTTACTCTGTTTTTGCGTAAATGTGTCAGGTTTACAAAAAACTGATACGAGACTCTCCCTTATGCGACCGTGAATATAGAAAACCATTAAAGAGTGGAGGAGGAATTTTCGATAATATCCTAAGGAACTCATGTCAAAGGCTTAGTAAATGGTAAGGAATTTAGATTCTTCGGATCCATCGAAGGGAGGGGCAATAGAGGGCGGCTCATTTTTGCCTGATATTGGAAAATCTCGCTTCAAGAAATCTACTGAGTTGGTGAGTCGGATTTTAAGTATTGTGCCAGAACTCTCTAGTAGAGAGGAAGTTTTGAAATCTAAGCCTGCTTCTTTAAAAAATCGTGTTGTGAAGATCCCCGCCATGAGCCTAGGGAACAGGAATCTGGATAAGTTATTTACTGGAAATGTTTCGGGGGCATTTATCGAGAAGCACTGTTTGGCAGGTATTCACTCTGAAATCAACGGATCAATAAATTCTAAACATAGATTTGTCCTCACGAAAGGCGTTGAAAAGTTTATTTACGATATACGAGAGCTCAAGGAATACGTTGAAAGTAAAGCCGATGACCCTAATTGGCAAAGGCCTCCTGTAGAACTGAGCTGTGAAGATATTAGCCTTCTCCAGCAAAAATACAATAAGGCAGAGGGTGGGAATCAAAATAAAGTTGATTTTGCTCCTCTTATGAGTCGCTTGAGTGGAATGAGTCCAAAGGTATCAGAGAGAGTGAACTTAGGTAAAGCATTAGCAAAGCTGAGGAAATTAATGAAGTTTTCTGGAACTACCACGGTTGCGGAGAAATCTTTTCGCATGCAGCAAGCTTTAGAACACATAGAAACATTGGATGAGCGGACAAAGTTTTTAGTCTTACATCTAAGAGATGCACAAACAGGACAAGCTTTGAAGGCGATTAAGGCACAGGTAGATTTAGCAAAAGAAAGTCCAGTAGCGGGGTCAGACATGGGGTGGCACAGATGGGGCTAAAACCCCATAACTTCCTCCTTTGCATTTCCGGTCAATAATTGTTCCATTTTATATTACCCACGAATGTGGGTTTTGGAATGTAGCCCAGTGCAAGTGCGAGGAGCTTGCGACGAGACACGCAGCTCTGGGTTAGTAAGAAAAACAATTTGTACCCTTGAAAAGGGTACTGGAATTCACCGGAAACTCTAGAAGGGAGGTTGCGGGGTTTTAAGGTGATTTGTGCCAGCCTAGGTCAGACATTTGTAAAAAATATCGGTATGGTTCAATTCAAGGTAACACTTTTTCCTAAGCCTATAGGCTGTCTGACCAAAATCTCGGATGACTTAAGAGAAGCGAAGGAATTTGTGCTTATGTAACTGAGTCATGCCCGATCTTCTAAAAATGCAGGGTATCAAAATTGATAAGCGTTTTGTTCTTTGCTTATATTGGAGAGGTGCCACTACCTTGGCACAGAATCTTTTTTTCCTATCCCCGAGCTAAAGCACGGGGCTATCAAGAGGGAAGACCACTACCGTGGCCTGGTACAATACACCCACATAGGTTACTTCGTGCCACGGTAGTGGCACCTCTCCAATACTTCAAGAACAGGTAGCTTAAGCATAGCTTTACTTTTCTCGATTTAGCCTTCGCAATTTTGGAAATTAGACATATTCTAACGGCATGATCCCACAACCCTTTTTGTTACCTAAAAAATCCTCCTTCTGAACCATCCCAAAATATCTTATAGACCCGATGGAGAGAATAATTAAAAGGAATGCTGCAAGATATCATTCTTCGGGCTCTGAATTAGAGTCTTTTGCAGAAGAAGAAGAAGGCTTTTAATGGGGGAGAAAAGAAAAGAGAAAAATTCTACTCCTGAGATTGCCCCAGGAGTATAAGTGACACTCTTAAAAAAAAGAGCTTAGATACCACAAACTTCTATAGCTTCTGGACCTTTGCGTCCTTGACCTTTAGAATACTCAACTTTTTGACCTTCGTTAAGGGACTGAGCGCCGCCTTCAAGGTTGTTGACGTGTACAAATAATTCTTCGCCGCTTTGGTCAGGTGTGATGAATCCGAAGCCCTTCTGGGAATTAAAAAACTTAACTGTGCCTGTAGATTTTGACATTTTGTATTTCTCACTTTGATGTTGTAAAATAACGACCCTATCTACATATCTTCATGATATGTCGACGCATTTGGGTAATTGGCCAGTATTATAGCATACTTTGTTAAAAAAGATGAAAGTAAAAAAAAAATAGTCAGAAAATAGTCAAAAAATAGGGTAAAATGACGTCTTTTGTTCGTAAAATACTACATTTGACGTCCATTTCGCATGCCTAATCAATAAAGTTTTTTTTGATCGTACAGCCAAAAGTTGCCTTTCCCCAACTTTTTTCTAGTTTGTGTATCAAAATTGGGTGTCCATCGGGTTTAAAATCAGACATTCCTCTAAATAATGTACGACCCATGTTACGAAAGTAAATTTGGCACGCTGTCTGCATAAGTTATCAGGAGAATCAGAGAGTGAGGCTAGAGTGGAGGGAAATACTTCCAGTTTGGATAACGAAGTTGCACGGATTTTTTTGGATAAGCTACCAAAAGAAGAGGATATTGTAGATTACCTTAATAGTTCAAGGACCGGAAATCCTTCAAAAAGCCTGGGTTTTGTTTTTTCAAGGGACTATTTAAAGAAGCAACTTAATGCACAAAAGCTTCTTAAGCCTTTTATTGAAGAGGGACGGGTCAAAATATTTTCACCGAAAAATTTTATGGCAGACCTGTCAAAGGAGTTAGAGGATTTTCGTTCACCGTTTTTTTATTGTAAAACAATCGAATTTGTACCTTCGCATCCATTAATCAAGCATCTTCTTTTATTTATTGAGAGCAAAGTTGTAGATTTCGGAAATGAAGCTGAAAAAGCTCATGGCGAGATTTTGAGCTATTACCAAAGTGAAGAGTTCACAAACCGCTTAAAGGCAATTCAAAAAGGGGAAAAAAAACTCCGCGTCTACATAGAAAGAAATTGCAGCTCAGTTTGCTTGAAGTGGTTTGCTGATGGCGTAGCGAAATCATCAAAGAATTTGGGTCACGAAATCTTTATACACAGAGCTTGTCAAGGAGGAAGGGTAGACAATGATGCAGCGACATTATTGGAGATAGCTTCTTTTAAACCGGATCTTTTTGTACGTAGCTGTAACTCCTTTTGGACTTTTCCGTCCTATCCTATCGAAAATGGCCCCCCTATATTTTATTCCATGCATGATAATTTTCCGGCTGAGCAGCTTTCCCGCTACCTCCTTACTAA
>JBLFWS010000147.1:0-8676 GCA_047611865.1 Chlamydiales bacterium | reverse complement strand
TTCGGCCGTCTCGCTCCATGCGGTGTTGAATCTTTAGTAGCTCTCGCTCGTCATTTGTAAGCATGAGAGTATGGTGCAATTTTTCGAAAATTAATGACAAGCCGATTCTTCAATCACGATGGGTATAAACGTATTAAATTATGCAACAACGCCCTTGCAAACTTATGGGTAATACTCCAACCCCTCTTTATTTAGTATTTATTTCATCATTAACAAATCTTAATAAACAAATTGTACAATTTTCGCAAAATTAGATTAATAAAACTAGGTATTAACAGTGTATTTACAGCTTTCATATTTTGCAGCGAGAATGGTAGTTCCCCATTTAGCTTCCTTTGCTGCGGGGTATCTCGCAAAACCACTCATCAAAAGTGGAGTGGACCTTATGAGAATGGCCGGATGGACCACAGCGGATGAAATGAATGGTTTATCCTTTGAAGAGCTTCGCGATAGATTGAGCCCGGAGGTTTTAAGAGGGCATATGGAGAGGATTATTGGCCCTCCCGTTGGGGAATTCTTAGTTTCAAATCTTCCCCCGATGTCAACGCCGACACTAAAAAAAGTTTATGTTGTGACTATTACGGTTATACCTGCTGTCGTTGAAGAGCTTATATTTAGAAAACGTATGAAAACTTATCTTGTAACAAAGTGTTTTACTCAGGTTTTTCAAAGCGTGATAGCAAGAAAAGTAGCAGGCATTGCTTTGGCTTCTTTGGCCTTCTCAGCATTTCACCTTAGTAACTATCTGAATACAAATGCAGCGTGGAGAGCATGTAAAGCCCAGCTTATTTCGACTGTTGCCTTAGGGGGTCTCGCAGGAGTCGCCAAAGAAGCTCTTGGATTCCCAGCAGCAATAGCTGTTCATGCAGGGTATAATTTCAAGGCGACGACAAAAGTTGTTGATGTTTGGAACCCTTGGGGATAGGGGATAGTGTTGTACTGGCAGACTTGGCGGTACAGCTTGAACTTATCGCTTATTGGCTTTGTGAGATCCGTATTCTCTACCGGCTTTGGCAATGTTCTCTCGGGCATTTGGAAAGAGATGTTCTATTTCATTCAGTAAATTATCAACTTTCTTACGCATAGAATTCGTTCCGACGGGGCACTGGCAAGTAATTCTTGCGAAACCGTTCTGTTTGGCAAACTTTACAATTTCTTGCTCTCCGATATAGATCAAAGGGCGGATGATAGTGACGCCGTAGTCATGCATGGTGACTTTAGGGAGGTTCGCAGCAAACTCGGCCTTATGAAGTAAATTCATAAGTAGAGTCTGGGCGCTGTCATCTTTGTGATGGCCAAAAGCAATCGTTGTAGCTCCCACGCTCTTTGCTGCGTCAAAAATTAGTTTGCGCCTCTCCCGGGAGCATCGATAGCACTCCAAGGTCTCTAACTTTTGCGTGGACTCACAAGTAATCAAATTGACATCGAGTTCATCACAGATGGCTTGTAGATAATTTCCTGGAACTCCAGCACCACAAGAGAATTCTCCGCCTACATGGACGGCATGGATTTCCAAATCCTGAAAACCTCTCCCGGCAATAGCTTTCAGTAGAAAAAGCATCGTGAGGCTGTCTTTGCCTCCGCTAAGGGCGACAGCAACTTTATCTACACCTTCCAGAAGCTTGTAATCAAATAAAGCTTTACGAAACATGCTTTCAAGTTTTCTACCCAACCCACTCCAGGGTGGTTTGGCTATAGGAAGGGCAATAGTCACCTAATAAGTCTCCAGAAACAATTAAAGGACATTAATAATAACTTTTGAAATTAAATCAGTCAACGAATATCATTGTTCGAATAAAATAGCTTAAAAATACTTTAAGTTAAAAGAATTTCTAGAATACACATTGCCCTGTAGGAGCCCAACAATGACTGCAAAATTAGGCCGCAACGACCCATGCCCCTGTGGATCAGGAAAGAAATACAAAAAATGCTGCTACGACAAACAGAAGCACGGAACATTTAAAGCGAAAAACCTTACAGGAAAAATCGCCAATATCTCCGACCTGGTACTTCCAAAAGCATTAACTGGTCCTAAGCTCTCCGAACGCAAAATCAAACTTGTTACCAACAATAAAATGATCAATGCCAAAAAGCCTGAAGGCTTCCAGAAGACGACTGCTGATTTTCAGGGAAATACGGAAAAATAGCGAAATCCGTTAAAAGGACTTGAGAAGAAAAAAAGGGTTCTGGTATAACTCTCAACTTCACACGCTGCTGGTGTAGCTCAATTGGTAGAGCACCCGACTTGTAATCGGACGGTTGAGGGTTCAATTCCTTTCGCCAGCAAAGTTTTCCCTTTGGGGGGGTGTCGCATAGTGGCAATTGCAACGGACTGTAAATCCGTCGACTTCGGTCTCCGCTGGTTCGAGTCCAGCCGCCCCCATTGGGTTTTTCTTTACTCAATCATACAAAAACCTTCTTAGTATTTATCTTTCTTCGTTTAATAATCCAAAAGCTTTTCTGGCATTGTTCCGAACGTAATTTAAAGACCTAATTTATACCAATTCTTGAAGTCATTTCGGTATAAAATATTCTTAAAAGGATTGCATATGAAAAAAATATTTGTAATTACTGTCGCATTTCTAGCGGTTTTTTCTCAGGGCTTACAGGCCGAAAGTAATGATGATGAACTATCTGTAATGGAGGCACTGAACCAAAATAAGGTGACGTATCTAAAATTGGGAGTCGGGGGCATTAATATAGACAATGAGATTTCCACAGCTCCAGTTGTAACTCTTGGCAGACGTTTTATCGTTGATAAGGATATGGTAGATGTTTCCTTTTCATTTAGTGAAAGCGATCGTGATGATGAGAAATTATCTTATTATACATTTCCTAACTTACGCTACATTCGATTTCTAGATGGAAATGCCAACGCAGGCGCATATGCAGGAGCAGGCCTTAGCTGGGGAGGGGTAAAAGATAATAGCTCAGGAAAGAGATTTACAGGAATAGGTGGGGGAATCACTCTCGGATATCAATACAACCTTGGTGACAGGGTTTGTCAGATTATAGAAATGGAAATTTCTCAACCTGTTGTATCCTCTGAAAGGAGAGGGGGTCATCCCGGTCCTTCGATCTTCCTGTCATGGGGTGTTGGATTTTAATTTAAAATAAATTCATTAGATGTCGGGTTTGGCTAAGTTCCAATTAGCTACAAATCCGACAAGTTGACATTTGTACCCCTTCCTTTAGATGAAATAATAAAATGAATGAATTATCCAACGCAGCAAAGCGACCCAAATTAAACCCTGAAGAAATCCGCGTGGAGATTGTTTCCTTGCTAGGTAATTTTCTGGATAACCGTTTCTCCCATGCTGTCCGGGTCACACACATACCCACGAAAATCGTGGTGTATCGTTCGCCATTTGATTTCCCCATACCAAAACGAATTGAGCAACTAAAAGCCTATGCATTATCTATTTTAGAGCTTCAAGTGGACGCGTATCAGAAAAGAAAGAAATAGAAGGATTGTCACTTTTGAGAATTTGAAAAGCGACAAAGCAACTTCTAGCCTGACACCTTTTCGCTTTTGCTAAAAGATGTAGAAGCTTGTTCTGCCTATGAATTGTGAAAATGACTATTTGTAAAAGAGCCTTCGTTATATGAGACGACTGGGTGAAATCCATTTTTGAACAATTTATTATTACGGGTAACTTATGACTATTTCTGTAAACGATACAACTATGAGTTTGCCAGGCTACCAATCTTGTAATACTCTCAAGCCTTCCGACTCAAGTGCAAAAGTTTCTTTATGGGCGCAGGATACTGCAGCCTTTCCGACTTATGAATGCGAAAGTGATATTTCTCCTCAACGTTTCTCATTGCGTGGTGGAGCTGGAGAATTTGCAATACTGGAGAGAGAGTGCTCCGCCTTTTCTAGAAGCAATTGTAATGAAAGGCGATGGAATACTTTTTCAAGAGATCTAGATACGCAGATGACTAGTAGAGGCCGGTCAGCTAGAACTTGTAGTGACCATATCGGAAACTCTTGTGTAATGCTATAGAGCCTTTATACCTTTGCTTTTTATGTCAACGAAAAATGAAAATGTCACCCTCTTGTGCAAAGTAGAAATGTCACCTTTGTAATAAAAGAGACGCTTTCAATTGGGGTTAGTCTTTAGGTTTGTTACCCCTTCCCCCCCCCCCCATGGGGGGAAGATGGCGAATTAAAAATTTACTACTATTCCCATCCGATGTCTTTGGATAATTGACAATGGCTTTTTTCTATCCAAAAAGGCATCAACCTTTTTACGGTCCATCACACGCTCACAGTAAGACTGGTCTCCAAAGATCGTGTAATCGTACTCTTCACCATCAAACTCTATTCTTATCCCATCAACGTGCTCTGCTACCATTGCTGTTTTACCTGCCAACCTTCTGCCATTTCCTTTTGAGATCAGTTGGTAGGTTTTATACTTGTATTGAACTTCCAGCGATTTAGATATCTTACGTTCTTCTTTTCTGCGCAAAACCTTGCTAATATCTGTAGCTTTAGCCAGCTCTCTATGGGCATTTTCAGAACTCTGAGCCACTCGTCCAAAACGGTGGTTGTATTCTTCTCTATAGCTTTCAAGATATTTGTTTCCTTCCTCAATAGAGGGAATGCCTTCCAGTCTCATTAACTTGATCAAACGGTCTTGCAAAGTTCCGTGAATCCTTTCTACCCGACCTTTTGCCTGAGGACTATTGGCATAAATAAGCTCTATATCCAGTTCTTTCATGGCTTTGCCAAATTGGGTTAGTTTAGGCCTCTCCTCCGATTTAGGCGACTTGAAAATCGTGTGACGATCTGAATAAAGGGCCAAAGGACGACTATATGTTTCAATATAGCGTTTCATTCCCTGAAAGTAACCCTCCAGGCACTCTTCTTTTATAAACCTAAACTCCATGATTTTACTCGTAGCATCATCTACCATGTTGATCAAACAGTATTTTTGCCCTCTGTCTTCGAACCAATACTCAGGACTTCCATCAACTTGTATAAGTTCGCCTTCTCGAGGCCTTCGGTTTCTTCTTTGATAAAAACGTAAATTCTTCCTTTTATTTACTTTCCAAAGCCCTTCCTTTATCATTAGACTTCTGATCCATTCTCGGCTGACTCTAAGATCATGACGCTCTTTAAGCTGCTCTTTAATCAGCTGGGGACCAAAATCAGGATAGTTGCTTTTTATTAACTCCAGCATCCCTATCCGGATGTTGGAGTTCATTTTCTTATTACTGGGCTTACCTCGATTATGTTGTGCTAAGTTTTCTAGCCCTCCTTTCCTATATCTCTTGCATAAGCGTTTTGTCTGCCTAAGGCTAATACCCATTTGTTCACTATCTTTTATTTGATTAATTTCACCTCTGTAAAGTTCTTTTTTACTCATTCGTATAATCTCCATAGGTACTCCCAATTTAGAAAGAGAATACAAAGATTATAACTAAAGGTGACATTTCAACTTAGTTTTATAGGTGATATTATCACGTTGCGTCTACATACCTTTGCTTTTTATTGACTTCATATGCCCTGGATTGTAATATTACGCCTAAGTTAATAAGATATAAAAAGATAGTCAGTTGTTTTACTTTGATCTAGGATAGTTCCCAACAAATCTTAAAGTATGCTCAATAATTCTTACCTTATAGTAAGGGTTTAGGCTTAAGATCGTCGGTTTATAATATTTAATAAACAATATATATATAATACTTTAGAAATATTCATACTAAACGAGGCATTATGTCTTTTATTGCAAATTGCTGTTCAACACTATTTTCTTGCTGCCCAAGTGTAACCCTCAAATATTGCCCTTCGACAAAAGCAGTTGAAACGGTGGATTCTTTACGGCCTCCTGAGTTTTCCCGATACGTTCCTTTAGATGCATTACTAAATGTTATAATTATTAGTAATCCCAAAGGGAAAATCTGTGCGATTAACAAATTTGGAAGGGAAAAACTAGGGTATTCGAAAGGAGAACTCCCAGGTAAAGAAATCACAATTTTAATGCTAGATGGGGATAAGCATGGTCATCCACAATATATGAGAAACTATCATGGTCGATCCCAAAATACATCAGAGCTTGAATCAGAGATAACTCCAATGAATTCAAATAGGATTATCCGAGTCAAAAGAAAAGACGGATCAACTTTTCCAGCTAAAATATCAATTTGTCAAAATAACGAATCAAGACTTGGACCCCAAATCATAGCCTCTATTATCGACTGTACAAGTGAAGAGGAAAGATTACAGGTCGAATCACGAAAAACAAACCTCATTTTACATGATGCTCAAGGTCCTTTGAGTGTTATTAAACAAGCTTCACAAGAGCTGTGTAGCTCTCCCAAATTAAGGAAAAGCGACGTTGAGTTAGTAAGCTTCATTCAAACTGCAGCATCAAGCCTCCATGACCTTGTTAATATTAACCTGGAGCTTGCCAAGCTTGAACAGTCTGACGAGATACCTGTAAGCAATTGCTTACTCAGAGATCAATTTTCAAGAACGTTAACTTTAAGCCAAAGAAGCGCTCAAATTAAAGGGCGAAACCTGCGAATAATCAATAATATTCCTCAGGATGCGTATTATTCTATTGCGACTAAGCACTTTGATCGTGTCCTGTACAATCTCCTTTCTAATGCAATTAAATTTACGCCAGAATCTAGTGGAAATCCCATCATCTGTGAACTCAAAGTCGACACAATTATCGATAGGGAAGGAGAGGAAATACAGGTCCTTTGTTTTAAGGTAAGCAATGAAGGACCGGGCTTTACCAGAGAGCAAAAAGAGAGGATTTTTACGCCATATAAGCAAGCTTCCGATCAAATAGCTTCTGAATACGGTGGTACAGGCTTAGGATTATATAAATGTAAACAGATCCTCAAGAAGGCAAAGGGCTTACTCGATGCTAGAAGTGTTCCTGGGGGGATAACGACTTTTTTTGGCTATATTCCCATTCAAGAACAGGTACAGATTTCTATTTCAAAATCAACAATTGAACCTCACCCTCTAGGTTTTATTCAAAAGTTCTCCATAGAGAGAAAAGAGCAAGAGTCCTCTCCTAATATTCATTTATTAAGTGAAGCCTCTCCCAATATACGGGAAAAAATCAAAGAGCAATATCCGCCACGCCGAATTCTTTATGTTGAGGATCAAGTATTAGAACGAAGGCTTACATTACGTACCCTAAATACATTTGGGCATACGGTCATAACAGCTTCCTCTGTAGAAGAGGCCCTTAAATTACTTGATGATGCTCAAGTGATGGGTGATGATGATTTTGATCTGGTCATTACAGACATGAATATGGGAGATCAAAACGGTTTTGATTTATCAAATGCGCTAAGAGGTCCAGGGCGAAATTTCCAAGGAGGAATTCTTCTTCTTTCAGGAACCGTAACAAATCAAACGGTAGCTGATGCATTGGCCCATAAAATAAATGGATGCTTATCAAAAGGATCTTCTCCAGAAATTCTAAAGAGAGAGATTGAAAAAGTAGTAGTAGCATCCCTACTTCCCCCTCTACATTTCCAGTCAACAATTGTTCCATTTTATTTACCCATGAATGTGGGTTTTGTAATTTAGCCTAGTGCAAGTGTGAGGAGCTTGCGACGAGACACGCAGCCCTGGGTTAGTAATAAAAACAATTTGTACCCTTGAAGAGGCTGTAACTTTTTACCCAAAAGGGATGGTTTGAAAGAGTTTTATAAGTCTGAAATGGACTCTTGCGGCCAGATTGCGCAACATATCGGGCTTGCTGCAATTTACCGCCATTTTTATGGTGGTAAATTGTGTTAAGAGTGGGTTTTCACCTTTAAGTTACCATGGTTTAGCTCCTGATCCTCTCTAAACAAGTTCCTCAGTCACCTGTTTTTCAGTAAAATAATTTATTGTCATAGAAGCATTATGCGTTATAGCTGCTAGGAGAGCTTCACTTTGTGTTTTTATCAAGCCTCTAAGGCTAAATCGTGACAAACCCTTGTTTTTGATACGTGCATTATATAGTTCCACTGTACTACACCTCTGAGCATATGTCTTAACAAACTCTTCTGTCTTTAATGAGCCTCGCCATTTCTTCATTCCGGGACCATGTCTTTTCCTTTCTTGTGTTGGATCAGACCCTTTATTTTCTTTAGGCGCAAATATGCTGTTACATGTCGGTAAGAGCTCATAATTCCCCTCAATGTCAGATACCGTGCTATATGCTGAGTCAGCTATCCAATTTTGAGGATATTCAACTTCAATTCGGTTAAGCATACTTAAGGTCTGTGCAAACATCGGAGGAGCTTTGCCTTGGTCAGAGGAGTTTGGTACAGAGATACCATAAATAGCTCTACTCTTATTGCCTGTGACCACTTGTACATTGTAAGCAAAACTAAAACCCCCATGTCCCATTTTACGACACTCTGGGGCAGTTGGAGAGATTCTGACATTTTGAACTTCTTTTTCAATGTCCTTTTTTTTCTAGAGCTTGCCTTTGCTTGGTGGTAAGTTCGCTAGCACTTAACCCTCCATTTTTTTGAAGATCTTTAAGGTGATTTCGAGCTATCTTCTTGATACTTAAGAAGGGTCTCTTCACGTCTTCCAGAGGATCGTCCAGCTGCTGATTGAACTCGAGTTCCATCTTGAGCAAAATCTTCATCAGATAAAAGGTTTTCTGTCTGTATCAAAGATAGGCATGACGTCATTAAGTCCTCAAA
>JBLFWS010000146.1:0-8722 GCA_047611865.1 Chlamydiales bacterium | reverse complement strand
CCGCTCCAGTTTTAATAGGAATTAGCGGAAGTTCTTCAATGGGTGGCGCATCTAGAGCGAGAGAAAAAAAGGAGTTTCTTCGTGAAAAGGGAGATGAAGTAACAAAAGAGATCATAGGAAATTGTTTTAAGGGTAACGGCTGTCTCTTCCAGACCTACAAGTATAATGTCGGAGGGAGTAACTCTAAAGATGCGAAACCCACCGGCAATCTTACTGAGCTTCCATCGATTAAGTCTACTATAGGTGAAATAGTAAAATCCGGTAAGAAACTAGTTCAAGGAAAACGTGAAAGGTATAGAGTAACAGATGGGGCTGCTGCAGGCAGCAAAAAAGTGGGTAGTCAGGCAAGAGGTGAAATCTATAAATCTAAAGGTAAAAAAATATCTTTGGGTGATAAGTTTGCCAAGTATGAACATGGGAGAAATGAGCCTAGCGTGGCTATGTTAGAAGGAATCGCTAAGAGTAATTCCTCAGCTTACGATAGTTCGCTAAGGTCAGATGCGCAAGTCGAAGACGGAGTAAATCCACGTCGTATGGCCCAATCACCGGCCTTTACCGATCAACAAAATAAAAAAGTATCTGTTTTGAAAGAGGATGTGAACATCCTAAAGTTGAAACTTGCTGAATCCATGTTAAATTCTGCAGATATAGAGGGGGGGGCAAGTAAATTGATTAGTGTCGGTAAGGCGCTCCCTAATCTGGTAAGTGGCAAAAGCATGAAAAAATTGAATGATATTTTAGCTAGAACGGGCGGTAGTCAATCAAATGTTTTTAGTCGGATAAGTAGCGCACTACGTAACGACTCTCCAAATGCACCTAGAGCAGAAAGATTAGACACTAAAGAAAAAGAGCTGCTTCTCCATGCGCAAATTTTTATTCTCTCTAAAGCGATAGAGGGTTATCGAGAAGATGAAATACCTATTCCAGAACCTGGCTCTGAGGGAGTAAACAGAGGTCTAGACAGAAAAAAGGAAGTTATAACGTTCTTATCCCAGTTTGTCTTAGCAGATTGTAGAAGACCGCTTCCGCAAGCAGAAGTCCTATTTGAATTTCTGAGAGATTCCCGTGAATTGACTGAAGAAAAATCTGAAATAACTTCAGATGAAACAAGAAAAGTCGTACTACTGGACAAACCCATCAGCCCAAGTTCTGGGCCTCTTCTGATTACTACCAGGGTGGATCAAATCGCGAGGGAAGCTATCGAATTTCCGCAGATCAAATAGCAACTCCACAGATCATAACGACAAAGTTAAACAGGGTTTTAAGAAAAGGGGCAAGAGACATAGGCCCCTTTTTATACAGAACTCGGCCACAAACTTTGAGTTTGTGGACGAGTTCAGTATGTCTAGCTCCGAACGATGTCTTCTTTTTTCACGTTACTTTCTACGTGATGGCCACTTTTCTCTAATTCGTTCATCAAATTAGCCATTTCAATGGCTGCTTGTGCGCAATCAAAACCTTTGTTTCCGGCTTTTGTTCCGGACCGTTCCAGGGCTTGTTCGATGTTTTCGGTGGTAAGAACGCCAAAAATGACGGGTATGCCTGTTTCAGAAGAAGCTTGAGAAACACCAGCTGCCACTTGCCCCGCAACATAATCGAAGTGTGGGGTTGCTCCACGGATGACAGTACCTAATGTGATGACCGCAGCATATTTCTTTGAAGCAGCCAGAGTCTTGGCTACAAGAGGAATCTCGTAAGCACCGGGAACCCAGGTAACGCATATATCATCATCCTTGACGCCACTACGCTTTAGGCAGTCGAGGGCACCAGCTAGAAGATTGTTGTTGATGCTTTCATTAAAGCGGCTGACAACTATAGCGAAGGACATGTTCTCAGCATGAAGTTTACCCGTATATTCAATCATTTTACTCTCCTGTAAGTTTCCTTAACCCACACTTAAAAGGTGGCCCATCTTCTCTTGTTTTGTGCGAAGATATTGTTCGTTTTCGGGATTTGTGGGAGGTAGTAATGGAACTCTCCCGGTAATGTTGATGTCGTAACCATCCAATCCACCATATTTAGCAGGATTGTTAGTTAGCAGGCGCAATTTGGAAATTCCTAAATCGATCAGAATTTGTGCTCCAATGCCATACTCTCGGGAATCCACAGGGAGGCCTAGTTCAACGTTGGCTTCAACAGTGTCACGTCCGTCGTCCTGGAGGTTATAGGCTCTTAGTTTGTGACCAAGACCTATGCCTCGGCCTTCGTGGCCTCTTAAGTATACGAGAGCTCCTGCACCCTCTTCAGAGATTTTCTGGAGAGCAAGGTCTAATTGGTTTCCGCAGTCGCAACGGAGGGAGCCAAAAACATCACCTGTGAGGCATTCGGAGTGCACGCGCACCAGAAAGTCTTTATCTTTGTCGATATCACCTTTCACAAAAGCGAGGTGTTGGATGCCATCAAGTTTCGATTCGTAGGCATATGCAGTGAAGTCCCCATGGCGCGTGGGGATTCTTGCTTTGGAGACACGGGTAACGAGTTTTTCTCTGCGCAACCTGTAGCGAATGAGATCAGCAATGGATATCATAATGAGGCCATGCTCTTTTGCAAATGCACGGAGGTCTGTTTCCCGTGACATGCTACCATCAGCATTAACAATTTCACAGATGACCCCTGCCGGAGCAAGGCCTGCCATGCTGGCCAGGTCTACAGCTGCTTCTGTATGGCCGGAACGTTTTAGTACTCCACCTTCTCTGGCACGAAGAGGAAAAACATGACCGGGACGCTTTAGGTCGAGAGGGCGGGTGCTTGGGTCTGCGAGAGCCTGGATTGTCTTGGAACGGTCAGAGGCGGAGATTCCCGTGGTGGTCCCGACGCCATAATCTACGGAAACAGTAAAGGCTGTTTTGTGACTTTCTGTATTTTCTTGGACCATTAAGGGGAGCTTTAAAGCATCGAGTCTTTCGCCGGACATAGCTGTGCAGATGAGGCCACTTGTGTGTTTGACCATAAAGGCTATAGCTTCGGGGGTGGCTTTTTCGGCAGCCATGATTAGGTCGCCTTCATTTTCCCTGTCATAGTCATCAATAACCACGACAAATTGTCCATCAGCAATTGCAGCTACTGCATCTTCAATATTATTCATGGTTTGCGCTCCTTGTTTCAATTTGGCTGCCACAATGAAGTTTCTCAACATATTTGGCTATTAAATCTACTTCCAGATTAACCAGGGAAGCTTCTTTTTTGAATCCCAGGGTAGTCACGGAAGCTGTGTGAGGGATTAAGGCAATAGAAAAGCTCTTATCATCAACAGAAGTTACAGTAAGGCTAATACCGTCGATTGCAATAGATCCCTTTTTCACGATATAACGAAGAAGATTTTGAGGGGCTTCGATGCTTACTGCAATGGAGCCATCTTTTTGGGCTTTCCATTGTGTAATACATCCGACTCCATCCACATGCCCTTGAACAATGTGGCCGCCAAGCCTAGTGGAGAAAGTGAGGCAGCGCTCTAAATTGACACGGTCGTAAGCTTTTAGATTTTCCAGGCATGTAAGATCAAAAGTTTCCTGGACGACATCGAAACCGCAATACCCATCTCCAATATCTACTACAGTCAGGCAGCAGCCGTTGACAGCGATGGATGCTCCGAGCTCTATATCTTCCAATATTTTTTTCGCCGTGATTTCCAGGCGCTTTCCCTTTTTAACATTGTAGATGGCTTTCACAGTGGCAAGTTCTTCTACAAGTCCAGTAAACATTAGCTTTCACCTCTCGGGATATAATCCATACGAACATCGTCTCCCATGCGCTCTACATTCAAAAGTTTCCAACGGCTGGCATTTTCAATAGATTGGGGGCCGTTGCCGCCAAATAAAGGCATCCCGCCAGAACCCAAAGCACAGGCTCCGATATAAAGGGAGAGGCGGTCAACTAAACCTGAACGCAGAAAGCTACCGTGCAGCTCAGCACCACCCTCTACCATAAGCTGGAGGATTCCCCTTTTCCCCAAAGAGTCTAAGGCTGCGTGAAGGTCTACACCTTTACCATCAGGAGCGCGAGGGAGTATTTCAACCTCACATCCCGACTTCTTCCATTCCAGAAGCCTTTCTTTGGGAGCTGAATCACTTGTCATGACAAGGGTCTGTGCAAGATTGATGTCAAAAAGCGCACCTTTGGCAGGAACTCTACCTGTGGAGTCAAGCAGGACTCGTAAAGGTTGAGGATGCTCTGGTGAGATCTTGTGGCGGGCTGTTAGTGAGGGGGAGTCTTTTAAAGCGGTACCAGATCCAACCATGATAGCTTGTGAAGAGGCTCTTAACTGATGAACGTCGATACGAGCGGCTTCCATCGTGATCCATTGAGATGACCCATCTGCAGCCGCAGTCCTGCCGTCAAAGCTCGTGGCGGATTTGATGATACAGTAGGGTTTACCCGTTGTGCGGTGGTGGAGGTAGGGCATCAGTGACTTGGCAGCATTTTCTCTACAGACGCCTGACTCTACGTGAATGCCGTGGTCTTTGAGAAGGGCAAAGCCTTTTCCTTGGACTCTTATGTCTGGGTCTTCTAAGGCAACGACTACGCGGCTGACTTTTGCTTCAATGAGAGCTTCTACGCATGGTGGAGTTTTGCCGTGATGGGAGCAGGGTTCCAAGGTCACGTAGGCTGTAGCGCCCTCAGCTTCTGGGCCTGCGGCTTTTAAGGCATGCCTTTCAGCATGGGGGCCTCCGGAACGGATATGGTAGCCTTCTCCCACAATTTTGCCATTACGGACGATAACACAGCCGACCCAAGGATTGGGAGGGGCGGTATGGCGGCCTTTTTCGGCGAGGGAAATCGCTCGTTCCATAAAACCGGCATCCAGATGGAGCATTTGTTGATTTAGTGACATAGAATCAAAGCTCTTACATATTGATTGATAAAACATTATACAAAATTCTGCGATTTTCGGGAAGAAAGTTATTAATATAATCTTAATAGTGCGTAAACAGTAAATTAATGTTTTTACAGTATAATAAGGTGTATATCATGTAATTAAAGGATAAAAGAGCGATGTCTATAATAAAATCTAATATATTTAGAGGTTTTGGGAAGCAAAAAGTAGGTTATTCTGGGTTTCCAAAAGAAAAACAGGATGTTTCAAGACTTCCAAAAAGACAGCAGCTCATCAATATTGCGGATGAATTCATTGGATTTGGAATGGATTTACTCTCGTCAACCGAGGAAAAAGCTAGAAGTTTCCTCACTGCAGCTGATTCAGAAAGTCGACCGGAATTGGACAGAAAGGTTCAAAAGGTCATAAGTCAGGGTAAACAAAGACTTAATTTTCTTCATTCTTACGCTAGAAAACATGCTGATATTGGAAGGGGAGACCCTGGTGAAACGGTGGGGGATAAGATGAAAAGCCCTGCTAAGTTTGCGCTGAAAGATTTGAGCAAGCGGGTTCAGCGAGAGGCATTAGATGTAAATAAGCAAGTGGCAGAAATCTTGGAAAATCATTTTGAAGAATTGTCAAGAGAGCAACTAGCAGAAGAAATCCCTCTTAACCATGGAAAGGTGAAACATTCTCTCGTAGAGCTTCTGGATAAGAAAGCTTGTTCCGATGAGACGTGGTCCCAAGTGATTGATAAAGATCTTTCTTATGAATGGGAAGGAGAAGAGTATCGCAGTAAGAGCCAGATTACATGTTTAAACTCAGGCGTTGCCAGCATTATCAAAAGAAATCGAAAAGCTAAAGATGCTAAAATGATCAACTACTATTCTACAGAGCATTTTTTTGAAGGTGAAAGTAAAGCAATCTTTTCAGGTACGAGAGCTGGTAGTATTTCGGAATTTCATCAAAAAGATGAGGCAGTAAGAACAGAAGCTAACCTTAAAATGGCAGCTGAATTGCTCAAGCAAAAAGTAGCGTATTCTTTATGTGATTTGAGCAAGAGTGAAATTTTAGAAAAATATTCTGATAGACGGCCACTGGAAGTAGATGTGCAGGTCACTTCTCTACTGACACCAGATATTATCCGTAATAGCATCAGGGAAATTCCCTTCTTCGGAAAATACTTTAGTCCATCAAATGATGAGGCAACGCAACTTAAAGAAGAGGCAGAAGCTCTGGAGCAAGCTGCCAAGAGCAAGTTTGTGATTCTTGAGATCAATAAAGAAACAGTTAAAGTGCCTGTTAAGATGAATGTGCGCCTATGGAACGTGGGGGTCTCAAAGCTATCATATGGGCAGGAGTCATGGTTTCTGCGTCCTCAAGGAATTCAAGCACAAGAGCAGTTGAATGACACAGCTTACGTTCTATTGAACAGTAAAGTCGAGAGTGTACAAGAGGCAAAGGATCGAGATATAAAAAAGTTAGCGGTACCCTCTCAGATGAAAAGCTGCCTTGAACGCCTATCTGCAGAAAAAAAAGATTTAAGAAATAAGATCTTACATGTTGAAAGAAGATCGAAAAGGGTGAAGGAGCGCTTTTCTCTGATTTTTAAATTACCCATTATCGGGAATGTCCTCGGAAAATTACTTGATAGTAGACAAGAAAAAAAGCTAGCTCCGACATTTCGAATGTGGCAGGCGAAAGCCGACGAATTTGTCGTAAAGGTTACGGAATATAGATCATCATCTTCTACAAAAGATAGCCATCGATACCTGGAACTCATGCAGGAAAAGGAAGATATCACTGATCTCCATTCAGATGTACAGGAGCTTTACGGACAAAGAATCTATAGGGATTTTCAAAAGGTGAAAGAAAATCGTTATACCTTGGTGGCAGCACTTAATGTTTTGTCGTTTCAATTGGGAGAAAATCCTCACTTTCATTGCAAAAGTGGTAGGGACAGGACTGGTGGGGCAGACATGGAAATCCGAGTCAAGTATGAGGCGAGAAGGGTGAAGAAACGTTTTCTTTCTTATCGGGAAAATGACCTTGCTATACATGCCCCTATCCGAGAAACAATTGTTTTGGATTCGGGTAATATTGATGAAATCCCTATGAGAACAGGGAGGCGTTCAGGGTTAAAAAATAAAAATTGCCCGAGCCCCATAGTTTCTCCACGTGTGAATGCTGTAGCTAGAGGGATAGCCTACTGTTACCCATTATAAAAAAGTTCAAGGATAAACTCCATCAGTCGGAAAAATCCAGAGATCCAAATTTTAATTCTAGAAGTCGTTTCAGTATAATTAAAAAATAACATCTATAATATACTGTCAAGATATCATTTTAAATGATATCAAGCTTTTGTTTTAGTAGGTGAATAAATTACCGCTGTGTATCATTCGTTTTTGTTTACTTAGTTTACGGTTTTATAATAACTATTTGAACTTAGACCCGAGAGGATTGAAAGGTGCAAGGCGATTTTAAATGTTCACTATGGTGGACTGGAACTACAGTAATCTTTCTTATATAGACATTTTCCTAGTTTCCAGGTTTCGTGATCCTTAATGGAGCTTCTTGATTAAAAGAGTTTTTTACTCCATTATGATGCTTATGAGGATAAATAAAGGAATTGGCTTTGGAAGACGGTAAAAGACTGTTATGGCTAACAGATCTGCACCTAAACAAAGTATCCCCTTTGGAGATCGACGAACTCTTGGAGGAAATGGCTGTATACCCTTGTGAGGCGATTGTCATCACAGGTGACATCAGTGATGGGTACTATTTTCTCGATTTTTTGGAAAAAACCCACGAGACTCTTTTTCACAAGCCTATTTATTTTGTCCTGGGTAATCACGATTATTACCACAGCTCTATTGAAGACACTCGAAAGCTTGCTACTAAAATTTCTGAGAAGATCTCCTCCATACATTATTTGACAACTTCCCCAATTTTAGAGCTTACTCCTCACACAGCGATCATTGGTCATGACAGCTGGGCTGATGGGCGGCATGGTGACTTTTTTTCTTCCACTGTTAAACTTCGAGACTTTTATGCTATCGAAGATTTTATTGGCTTGAAGCCGGAGCAGAGAAAAGAGCTTATGCATAAGCTTGGTGATGAAGCTGCGGCTTTTATCAAGAAGCAGCTTACCGAAGCTCTGGAAAATTATAGTAAAGTTATTCTCTTAACTCATATTCCACCGTTTGTGGAGGCTTGTTGCTATAGAGGTATTCCCGCAGATGAAAATTGGGGGCCTTTTTTCCTATGTCAAGCTGTTGGAGACGTTTTGCTGGAGGTTATGGATAAGAACCCCGATAGCGAGCTGCTGGTTCTCTGTGGGCATACCCATCACCAGGCACAGGTCGAAAAGCGGCCCAATATTCTTGTCCTGACGGGAGAAGTGAGCATTGGAGAGCCTTCTGTCCAACAAGTTATTCCTATTAGATAAGAGGGGATTCTCCACAAAACGAGAAGATCTCGATAAGTCAACTCTAAATCTTTAAACCCGGAGCTTGTCCACCGGGTTTAAACTCGACAGCGCACTAGGCAGTGTTTTCAAAAGATGAGCCACTGTAGAATACAGCCTAGAATTACCATTCCAGTATAATTTTGAGCTGTCATCTCGTATCTTGTACCTATTCGTCTATATCGTTTTATAAACTGAAAAAAGTTCTCTACTAGATGTCGTTCCTTATATCTATGTTTATCATAAAAAATAATTACTTTTCGACAGGTCCTTGAAGGAATGCCAGCCTGGGCACCCCTTTCTCGAATGCATTTTCGGGCATGGTTCAATTCAAGGTAACACTTTTTCCTAAGCCTATAGGCTGTCTGACCAAAATCTCGGATGACTTAAGAGAAGCGAAGGAATTTGTGATTATGTAACTGAGTCATGCCCGATCTTCTAAA
>JBLFWS010000145.1:0-8750 GCA_047611865.1 Chlamydiales bacterium | reverse complement strand
GTTAAGAAGATGTAAGAATACTTAAAATTTATTTGTTAGAGGCATTGGTGCTTAGGTTGTGTATTTAAACCCGGAAACCTTTGTGACGCGATCTAGAGACTATTCTCTTTCTTATACTCTTCAATAGAGGAATAAAGGATGGACTTACCGCTGTGGTTGTCCTTGATAAATTTTTTCTGGGCTTCCAGATCAGGAAGTTCAGGCCCGTTCCTTTGTTTTATTCTGCTGACAAAATCTTGGGCTATGGCCATGTGATTGTCGCTTTCGAGAAGCGTTTTGTATTCAGCCTTTAGAGCTTTGATGCCTTCGACGCCTCCATTATCGATACTGCCGTCTTCTTGACAGTATTCCTTTTGAAAGGCTTCTAGGTCAGCCAATTTTAAGCTAAGCTCTTCTTTTATGTCATTGTTAGGAAATATTTTTTTATCATTGGCTAAATTTTCTAAATACTGGATCTCTTTTTTGAGGTTTTCAAGGTATTGTTGCATTTTTGAGATACGCCCTTCACCAAAACTTTGTTGGTCGTAGATAAAAAAGACATAGCACTCTACATCGCTTTTGAGTTTTTTGAGATCTTCTTCAGAGATCTCTTCTTTTGATACGATCTCGATAAGTTCGCGGGCCCTGTCCATGTTCACAAGGTCGCCTGGTTTGTAGGTGAAAGGGGATAGCTCAGCCCAGACAGCAGGAGGTTCTCCCAGCCAATTTTGAAAGGCTCCCTTGCGGTTTGAAGATCCGAGATCTGCAAGGGCCACGGCTGATCTACCAGGTTCTTTGGCGTCGATGTCATTTTCAATGGTTCTAAAGACCATGTTCCCGTCTACCATTTCGAAAACAGACTTTGGAACGGTCTTGGCTATAGAATCATGAAGGAACTTTTCATCACCAGTCTCGAAGAGTCGCATGAGATTAGGGAAAAGGTCATTTATTTTAGGTAAGGTTCGAATTTGAGCTTCAGCTCTTGAAAGGATGTTGATCGCTCGCTCAAAACTCATTCTTTCGCATCCATTTTCCAGTATCATACTGGGGATTCTTTTGTATGGATTTCCTTCCTCAAAGCCCATGCGTAAATCGTGGCACATTCCGGCGAATAGTGCGAGTGAGGGGTTGCGATGTAGGCATAGTCGGACGGTCCCTAGTGCGATATCACATGTATGGGTAAGATTGTGGTAGGGGAGCTTTGTGTTGCAGAGGGCGCAGATCTCCAGCATAACGAGGATGGATGCTGTGTGCAGCAATTGCATGCGAATAGCATTTCTTTTTTCGTCTGGGCTTAATTTGTCGTTACTGAATCCACAAATTTGCATGTATTGAATAGTTGTTTTTTCTCTAATAGTAGATCCCATCTTGTTGACAATAAGAAGAATAAGTTGGTCTTTTTCTTGAGTGGACAGATGTGGAGATCGCAAACGGATTTCGTTCATTAGAATTTGGAGGTTTTTGGAAAATATTTGGAATTCTTGCAGTCGTTCAAGACTCAACGGTTCCCATCGAGCACATTGTACTGCCTCGTTAGTAAGGGATAAAAGTCCTTTACTAACAATGTCCATAAGTTTTTGAGTTTCTTCACCATCAATCTTCTGGATCTCATTGTCCCAGAAATCTGATTCATGCTTTATAGGCATTTTCACCTTCTTCTTATGTCTCGACAATAAAAGGCTATACTATTCACTACTGTGTAATAGTTATTATACAGAAAATAGTATTAATTAATAAGAAGCAAAAAGATGAAAAGGGCCTTTAATTTGTTTCTCCGGTAGATATTTTAACTTGACGTCTAAATTATAGAGGGTAGAAGAAGGTCTATTTAGAGAATATCTTCGTAAGATTTGGCAGGTGAATAACTTAGGGAGATGAGCTCATTTTTTTGTTTAGAGCTTCTTTCATTGAGTGATATGGCGTTTATCAGACGGCGGAAGTAAAGAGCTTGTCTTTCGCCATAACATCGGCATATGTTTTGGGCAAAACACTCTCAAAAATAAAAGATTTACCATGAAATAGCTGATTGCCTATAGTTCGGTCTTTTTCAAAAATAAGATCAAAATTAATTGATGAAAAAAACCAAGGGAACGGCATGAATATTTTTGTACTATCACTACCCTTATTTGCAAGCTTGGGAGTATTCGCGATCAACTGGCTAGCTACAGACTTCGAAAAGAAATCTAATCCAAAGGCCTTTTTGGATAAATTACGAGAGCTAGCGGCTTTTGGGGGCGAACGGGAAACGATTGGTTTACGAAATGATTTGATCTCGAAGTTTTTGGAAATCGATCCTGATCTGGGAGAAGCTATTGACCTAGCTTATAAGCTACATCTTGGTTTGCGCAAGGAGTTTGCAGATATACTTAAACTAAGTGAGAAAGAGCAGATAGAAGCCTTACAAGTTGACCTCGTAAATTTTTATCCCAAGAATACCGTGAATCCTTATGTTTCTTTGGCGGCAAAAGGCCCTTGGGTGATTACATCTACTGGTGCTGTAATACACGATTCTGGCGGGTACGGAATGATCGGAATCGGTCATAACCCCGGAAATGTAAGCCGTGTTTTAGCTAAACCTCAAGTTATGGCTAACGTAATGACAGCAAATTTTTCTCAGAAAAGATTTACGGAGCAACTTAGAAAAGAAGTGGGACATAAGAGAACACCCGAAAATCGTCATCCCTTTGACAAGTTTCTCTGCTTGAACTCAGGCTCTGAAGCAGTAACTGTTGCTGCGAGGATTACAGATATTAATGCAGGACTTCAGACCAAGACTGGTGCTAAGCATGAGGGGAAAGAGATAAAGTTTCTAGGGCTCAAGGGAGCATTTCATGGACGAACAGATCGTCCAGCTCAGGTTTCGGACTCTTCTCTTGGCACCTATAAGAAGGTGCTGGCGTCTTTTCGTGATAGAGAAAACCTGGTCACAGTGGAGCCTAATAATCTGGAGCAGCTGAAGAAAGCATTCGAGGATGCGGATAGAGACGGGGTCTTTTTTGAAGCTATGTTTCTGGAACCTGTTATGGGAGAGGGAAACCCTGGAAAATCTATAACACCCGAATTTTATCAATTGGCACGTGGGCTGACGGTAAAATATAACAGTCTACTTTTGGTAGATTCTATTCAGGCTGGTTTAAGGGCCAGAGGGTACTTAAGTATAGTAGACTATCCGGGTTTCGAAGATTTGGAAGGACCTGATTTTGAGACATACTCCAAAGCTTTAAACGCAGGTCAATATCCTTTGTCTGTTTTAGCTATGAACGCAAAAGCTGCCAACTTGTATGTGATGGGAGTTTACGGGAATACCATGACGACGAGCCCTCGAGCTCTTGAAGTAGCTTGTGAGGTTTTAGTATCTATGACAGATGACCTGAGACGTAACATTCAGAATAAAGGGGAAGAGTTCCTCGAAAGACTTCGTGTTATTGCAGAGGAAAATCCTGGCGTAATCACCGATGTGCAGGGAACAGGTTTACTTTTTTCTATTGCGATGAGTGACGATTATAAAGTTACTGGTGATGGGAGTTTTGAGGAATACCTCCGAAAGCAAGGTTTGGGAATTATTCACGGCGGTGTGAACTCTTTGCGCTTTACTCCTCACTTCAACATTACAAGTGTTGAGATTGATCTGATGATGGATTTATTGAGAGAAGGGATTATAGGCTTCAAAAGCCAATCATAGTGGTATATCACGAGATGAACACGACGGCCTGTTCATCTCGCGGATTAATTTTATTTAGAAGCAGATCCTCTGAATTCCTCGGCTTTAGCATCAGATGCATCAGCATCACTATCTTCAATGTCCCCAGCCTGTGGGGGCTTGATAGAGATCATGTATGATTTTACCCAGTTCCACTTTCTTCTTGTTGAAGTGATAGGTTCCTTGTTTCTCGCAGAGTGACGAATGTTCTGCATGGGAACAATAAGTTCGGAGATTAACTCTTCATATCTACTTAGTAGGATGTCAGCCTCTATAAGGCGATTTTCGACCTTTTCGAGATTCTTTTTATTGATTTTTTCAATAGAGAGGAGAATCTTATTGGAAATTTTACTGTAATATCCAACAGACTCAACAGTTCTCTCTGATAGGGCTTCTCGTGACATGGCTTGACGATTGCTGTCGAGTTCATTTCTGAGAGTAACAGTTTTTTCTTGGATTAGGCTACATTGAGAAAAGGTTTTTCTCATTTCTTTGTAGGTTTTAGCAATAGTTTCAGCAGAGGCACCATTTTGATCCCAAATAGTCGTTTGGAGGAGTACTCTTTCTTTCAGATTGCCTAGTGTGCATACACCTTCTCTTAAGGGGAGCATTCGTTCTTCTAGACCAGTGGAGAGTTGGCGATAAGATTCTAAAGCTACAGAATCCTCAATTAAGGTCTCCGTGGTCAAAGAGAGATTTGAGAAATCTAGTTCAGCTGCTCGTTCTGTGAAGGGGGAATAAGGAACAAGGGCAGCGTTTCCAATCGCTGGAAGGTTTTCTTCTTCAGCCGACCGTAACCCTTGAAATGCGGGGGTAGTCATGCCTAGGGAGAGGGTTTCGAGAAGTTTTTTTGCCTCTTCGATTTTGCGAGAAAGGATGCAGTCGATATGGCGGAATTTATCGTAACAAGTGGTAATCTGTTTTAGATTGTCTCCATTGACTTTTTCGATAGCTTCGAGGTGGTCGGAGCAGACCTGGGAGTAGAAACGCATGGTGTTGATTTCCGTTTCTGTAAAGGGGGGCCTAGTCATGGGCTCTACACCTTGAGACTTGAGCTTCTCTTTAAAACTCCTGGCCTCGTCTTGCTCACGTAAAAGACGGGTGAACTCGTCTTTGATGTTGCAGTGGTCATCCATAAGGCTTTTGACAGAATTGTTGATTCTAGTGATTGCCGCATTGTGATCAGGAGAGTTCTTATCAAGAGCTTGCAGTTCTGTGTTCAGGTCACGGAGAGCCAGAATATTTCTGTCCAACCGTGCTGTCAGGGAGCCGATATTTTCGATGCTTCGATTTTTATTTTCTATTGAGCCATCATATTCTTCTGAGAGGCTTTTGAATGCTACGCGCGTTTCGGAGTCCTGTAACGCGTGAAAGGAGCTATCGTGGAACGTTATACGGTTAGTACCTAGGTCAAACATTGTCATCAGAGTATACCTTTTTTATTAGGCCGGTTTATAAAATTCGTAAAAGCAAACTGTAAGTATTAGTGAATGTAATATCAATCGTTCGATCCTGTTAGTGATTTGCACCTTGTAGCTGATAAAGCAAGCTGGCGATAAATGTCAAATGTAAAACCCTTAAGGAGATACATTTTGTGCTTGAAGGATTTTATCTTTGGGCTCTACATTCAGGGATATTCTTGAAACAAATGGGGTGTGGGAATGTCTAGTGCAATAGTTCAAAAAGATTTTGATGTGGCTATTGTGGGTGGTGGCTGTAGTGGAACATTAGTGGCCTTGCAGTTGTTGAAGCAAACAAATCGTTCTGTCAGGGTAGCTCTTATCGAGCGAAGCGACACTTTTGGAAAGGGAGTCGCATACAATACCTCCTGTGTGCATCACTTGTTGAATGTTCCTGCGGAGAGAATGAGCGCTTTCCCCTCTGAACCCGCACACTTTATTGATTGGCTGCAAGCTAACGCCCACCGCTTCCCCAATTATCTGGATGCTCCAGTGACGGGTAAGACCTTTGTTCCGCGGATGCTATATGGGGAATATCTGAAGAGTTCTATGGATCTGATTTCTTCTCAGGCAAAATTTAATGGGAGTACTATCGAAATCATAAGGGATGAAGTAGAAAATATTGCACCAGGATTAGGTACTTCGGGGGTGGCATTAAAAAGTGGAAGAACCCTGCGTGTTGGAAGTATCGTTTTAGCCTTAGGGAATTATCCCAAGGAAAAACCTTTTGGAAGTATTCCTTGTCCTTACGAAAATAAAAACCTGATATTGAATCCTTGGAATTTCGAAGAATTGGACACGATAGGCCCCAATGAGAAGGTACTTATTATTGGAAGTGGTTTGACTATGGTGGATGTGGTTCTCTACCTTAAAGGTAACGGTCATCGTGGGTCCATACAGGTTTTATCCCGTAGAGGTTTTCTCCCTAAGACCCATGATCTTTCCTCTGAAGAGAGTGTGGGGGAATGGAAGTGGGAAAAGAGAAGAAACCTTTTGCTGACGGTAAAGACATTTCGTTCGAGAGTAAGAGAGCATATGAAGAGAGGGGGAAACTGGCGATCTGTAGTGGATTCTGTGCGACCCTACATGCAGTCATTATGGAAGAGCTTTGAACCCTATGAGAAAAAGCAGTTTGTTCGTCACGTTAGACCTTTCTGGGATATTCATCGTCACAGAGTAGCTCCTAAAATTGGAGGAGCTATAAGCAGCTTAATTGAAAATATTGAGCTACGGATAGTTTCTGGAAGGCTGAGGAAGATCACTAGATGTCGAGAAGGGATTGAAGTCGTTTATCACGATCCTAAAAAGCAAAGGGTTCGGACAGTGAGTCTAGATAAGGTTATTAATTGCACAGGACCTCAAGAGGATTTGGAAAAGTTATCCAATCCTTTCATTCAATATTTGTTTCAGCAAGGTCTTGTTCAGAAAGGTCCTTTGGATCTAGGGATTATGGCTACTTCCAGCGGAGAAGTTATTAATGCAGAAGGTGATAGTTCGGAAAACCTATACGTTTTGGGATCCATGTTAAAAGGAGTCCTGTGGGAGAGTATAGCTGTACCCGAATTGCGGGAACAGGCTGAGGTTATTTCCAAAAGAGTCCTGGCAAAGCACGAAAAGATGGGTGTAGGGGTATAAGCCTCTTTCCTTAAGGTACTTTGTATCAATGTGGGGGAGAGTAGAGGAAGTAAAGGAGTTGACATCTCCTTAAATTCAGCATATGTATAACAAAGCGGACTCAAGAAAATATTTTACCTAGCACAATGAAACGGACTTTATTCTGAAAACGGGAGTAGTAAAAAGAAAACCCGGAAAAGAATATGACAAACGACAAAGTGATAGGTATCGTTGGAGGCGTTGGGCCACAAGCCGGTATTGACCTCCACTCAAAAATCATCAAACATACTAATTCTGGTGGTACAGACCAAGGGCATTTAAGGGTCTGTCACCTTTCTTTTGCCGACCTCATTGCAGATCGTACGGAATTTCTAGCAAAGCCAAATTACTTGGAAAACCCTGCTGAAGGGGTGAATTTTGTGATGAATAGGCTTCACGAAATTGGAGTTGAAATAGTGGGAATTCCTTGTAACACCATGCATGTCCCAAGTATTCTCGACCCGATAAAAAAACTTGCAGGGAATTATGAGATAGAATTTGTGGATATGGTTGAGGAAGTGGTGTCCTATCTTGATGAATTTATGCCAGGCATAAAACGTATCGGAGTTTTGTCTACCCAAGGGACATATGATAGTCAGATGTACCCCAATAAGCTATCCGCTAAGGGGTATTCGGTATTGGTACCTGATAAGAAGATTCAGGTAGGGTGTGTGCAGGATGCGATATATAACCGTGAATATGGCATCAAAGCTTGTTCATCAGAAATAGATCCACGGGCCCATTCCAGGATTATGCGGGGATTTAAAGATCTTCAAATTAAGGGGGCTCAGGCGGTAATTTTAGCTTGTAGTGAGATCCCCCTTGTGATTAGGGAGGATATGGTGGATGGAGTACACATTATCGATTCAACGGACATACTCGCCAAAGCTCTCGTTAGGGCCGCCAACCCAGAGAAGCTTTTAGTGAAGGTGAAATCCTATTAAATTTGTTTCAGTATAAGCAGGTATTTGTTGTATAATTAAATTTCATTTTGATACGTTCGTGGGTTTTGTACCTAGGAGGCAAAGCATGGATCGTATCACAAGTCCCTTCACTCAATTGCTTATATTTTTGATATTGTTCGGAACATTTTCTTTTGAAGATGCGAAAGCGCAGTGCTTTCAAAGTGGCTTTTGTGCAGAACCGATTGGAAAGTTTACTGGGGTTTTTTCTGTGGACCAGAAATTTTTAGGGGAGGCCGATTTGATCTCTAAAGCTTTCGGTGTTACGCCTAACCTTCTTATAATGAACGATTTTAGCATTCCAAATGCTATTGCGTCGCCTTTAGATACAGCGATTGGGCGTAGAGGTACTGTATACTTTGGCCTATCTCTTTTATTAGATGAGTTGTGGAGCATGACTAAAGGTGAAATTGCAGTAGCGGGAATTCTGGCACATGAATTTGCCCACATTTTGCAATTTAAAAAAGGATGGGTTTCAGGGGCTGTTAATAGAGAGCTTCATGCGGACTATTTGGCGGGCTGGTATTTAGGTCAAAGGAGTTATCATGGTCCCTTGGATATAACAGGCTTTGCTAATAGCTTGTTTCAAAGGGGAGACTATAACTTCGGGGACCCACAGCATCATGGTACTCCTGCAGCCCGTAGGACGGCAATGGTTGCGGGATTTAATCAAAGGGCTAAATCCCTTAATCAAGCTTATAATGGGGGTATGCTTACGGTATTGGGGATTCAGAACTCGCTTGGTTCTTCTTGACTTGGTACACGAACGAGGTCTCTAAAATCAGTCGCATTATTTTTTTTACAGGATAGAAGGATAATGATCAAACTTTCTGGTTTTTAACCCAAACCACTATATCGTACCGTGCTGGAAATCGGCATGGTTCAGAAAGAGGCTTTTTTAGGTAACAAAAAGGGTTGTGGGATCATGCCGTTAGAATATGTCTAATTGCCAAAATTGCGAAGGCTAAATCGAGAAAAGTAAAGCTATGCTTAAGC
>JBLFWS010000144.1:0-8790 GCA_047611865.1 Chlamydiales bacterium | reverse complement strand
AACTGCCCAAAAAACCCATAATGTGTTCGATGAAATATCTAGTCAAATGACTCAAGATAAGGAGCCTGACGATTTCATTTATGGTTTTGGACATAGTTGAGTAAAATTTTATAGTAACCTCCTTAAGTATGCAAAAAAAAATAACATTCCCGTTCGTAATACTGAATACAATAAATACGTAATCGATGCATACAATAACCCCCATTCGGGCGATCTAATGCAACCGCCTGCTTATTTAAAGGATAATAAATTAGTAGAGATTATCAAAGAGTCTGTCAGAAATGTAAAAGAGTTTAAAGAGGGGCGTTTTTCTATTTGCAATGAGTCCTATGATGGGAAAAGCGAAATGAACGTTCAGAATAAAAGATTAAGCAAACTATGCAAAGCCTTTCTGAATTCTTCTATCAATAATGAAAGAGTCATTTACTTCGTTACCGATGATTTGGATTTTGAACAAGCACTCGGAAAAAAAGATAAACGCCTTCAAACTGAAGCTGAGGTACGACAACTTTTCCGAACATTTCTTGAAAATGATCAAAACCTTGGCCTTTTAAAATTTGTAGACAGCGGTGGCGAACTACTTCAAGCTCCCTGGGAAACTTCTCCCAAGCCCTGGCAAGATTATTTTAATGAATTAACAAGTAATGATAAGCTACAAGCTCTTCGAGAAGAGGCAAGCTCCCTAAAGGAGAAGTTGATAACGGCAAAGGAACATCCGATTTGCCTGATCCTTGAGCAGATCAGGCAACTACTGGATTGAGTAGGAAGCTTCGTAACTTACCCTCGGTATCAATGCTGATTGCAACAATTTAGCCTGATTCATTGATTGCTATAGCCCATTGTAAAACAATTCCAAGTGGTAGGTTATTGACATGAACGTTCAAGTCCCGCATTGCTCCCTTTTCCCAATGGAATGCTCGTATAGGTAATATTTCTTCCAAATCCTCTTGGGAACTGAACCCAACAACTTCTTGATTTAAATTTAAATCACAAGCCACAGAGACCTCTCCACCAAGCGTGCCCAAATCTTGCCAGAGATTTTTACTTTGTAATATTGCCCGAGCAGGATTGTTATTGTTGAGAGCACTTTGAATATTTCTAAATAGGATTTCAAAAGAGCTTGGAAGAACAGGAACCGCACATCTACAATGATTTCCTTGTTGGTACTTGCGTGGTGGGAGGAGCACACGTGCCTTCGGCAGTGATCAGTAAAAAAGCAAGCGTGAATATCATCACGAAGTACCGATTCATAGATAGTTTCATCAGACATTCCCTTATGAATAGGCGAAATTTTAGGTTTACGCTTTGAGTTGAATTTTTTCTAGATTAAATTTTCATTATTTAAGAATAAATGCGTAAGAAAAATAGCGGGATAAGCATCAGCAATTAGATTGAAAAGATGTCAGATATAGCAGAATTCAGCTTTTACTTGCGAGATTTTAAAGTCATTGGATTTTGTGTTTAAGGGGACCTCAGTTGACTGGGTTATTTTATGGTGCGACTTATGATGGAAAAGCTACACAAAGGATCTCGAAGCAAATTAGCCTATTATTCCAAAACAGGAGATGCTATTGGCGATAAAATGCCCTAAGAGAAGGAGCTTTTTCAGCCTTTCCCGGCATGTACGTGCAATACATTTTGCGGAAAGGTTATTTCCCCTTTGATATTTACAGGATTTTTTCGTACGTAATGGTTTGTAAGTTCTGAGAGGAATTGCTTAAAATCCTCTTGCGAAAGAGTGTAGGATAAATGAGTAAAAGAAGAAAACCAGTCCATGAACGCCCGTTTATTCTCAAATTTATAGTCATGTCTTACACTTAGAACATTGACTGAACGAAACCCCATTTTCTTCAACAGCTCTGTATACTCTCGGGCAACATATTTTCTTCTGATGCGAGAATATGGATCCCCAAGATACGAGCTCCATTTCTTATCAGAAGCTAGGTCATCAAAGACTTCTTTAACTTCTTGTACAGGTAGAGAAGGTAATGTGAAAAAGAGCCGTCCATCGGAACACAAAGCCTTGTGTACTTTTGACAGTAACAACTCATGATCGGTACAATATTGTAGGGTTGAAAAAGAACATACAAAATCGAACTCATCTTCATAAGAAAGATTAAGAAAAGAGCGTTTTTCAAACATCAAATTGGGATATAGAGAGCTTAAATTCTGATTGGCATATTCAATCATTCCATTACTGATGTCTACTCCCAGCACTCGACCACCGGGAAGGCGTCCTGCGATATTTGCTGCAGCACGACCGCTGCCACAGCCGAGCTCAAGTATTTTATCGTTAGCTTTAAAATAAACTTCATCTAGGGCCTTTCTTGTTATAGACCATTGCTGAAGAGAATTATGATGATAAAACTCTGCTTGACTAGGTTCTGGATATTGATCAAAAGCTTCTTGGATGCTAGTCGCTAGCACACAGCCATAACAGAAGAAAATGAAAACTAAAGATAATTCACAAAACAACAGATTCTCCCAGCACTAATAATATAAAAAAGTAGAGTAAATATACGAAAAGAAGGGGTAAAGGTAAAGGTAAAACAGATCAGGATTAGGTGTTTATGTAGACTGGCGACCTCTCCAAACCTATAACAAAAGGATGCAAAACACGGGTATAAATTTAACCCTGACATTAAGAACAGGGTAATGCTTCATATTTCCTCAAGTTATTCCGATAAGTAAATGAGAATAATATAAGTATCGTTCATGTGGGATAAGAATTATGAGGTCCCCATCTATTGATTCAGGTGATTCGTCCTCCGAATTGCATCATTTTAGTGGAATTGATAAAACAGGTAAGGATGTTTTACGCAATGACTTGGGGGGAATCGTAGGTAGAACCTGTGCACTTGAAATTTTATCCCCTAAAGGAAATCACTTAGGCACTCCTAAGGCAATTACCCGCAATATTTCGGATCTGTACCAAGGTATTAATACAGAGAAATCAAGACTCCCGGAAGTTACTCAAACAAAGCACGATCCAATGAGCGATTCTCAGACAACAGGCCCCCTTTCTCCTACTAATGAAAATATAATACAAGATTTCGTCAGCTTTTTGAACGAAGAAATCATGGTTGGGGGAGATGATTCCTTCTCTCTCATTGCCGGGCTTTATGAAAAAGTACAAGGATCTATCCCAACATATTCTCACCTTGATCTGGAAAAGCTATTGGAGATGCATAAACTCAAACAATACAATGATCCTGATCTCAAAGATCAATACAGAAGTCTAAGAGAGAAAATCTACAACGAAAGCCTTTAGGGGAGTAGCTTGATTGATTTTTTGTGGCATTGGCGAAGCCTGAGGGAAACCTCTAAATAATCAGCCATTCTCAATCTTAAACTTAACAGAGCACTAGTGCTTGGATGAGAAAAGGCTATCATTTTGAAATTTTCTTAAATATGTTTATGCTCGTTTCCGAGTGGCATAGCAGTCTAGTTTTTCCTTTGGGAAAAGAGACTTTTTTAAAGCATTAATTGAAAGAGGCTAGTATGAAAATTATCTGGAAGTTCCTGCATTCCTTTCTACTACTAACAGTGTCACTGGCCATTTCTTCCTGTACAATGCCATCAACTTTCTATAGCGATGGCTTGTTGCAATATGCACCTGATCATCCAGAGTTTACGATCCCTGCGAAAGTCACTTTAGATATTGAACATAAGATGACTCAAGAAGTTCGCCAGATATGGAAGGACTTTTTAAATACAGATGACACCATAAAAAATTGGAAGGAAGCTGTCAGACAAACTATAGAAGATGATGTTATTGACTCTAGGGTTCTCGTCCGGATCATTTTAAACTTGAGATTAGTTTATCTGTAATTGACCAGAGAGCATCAAGCACTGTAGCCCAATATAAACGAGAGGTCGACTTTAGCGGGGGCCTAATGGCTTTCGGAGATCAGATGAGGTCTAATCTGAAAAAGATGATGTCTGAGCTGAGAAATGAATTAGTCGCAGATATGAAAGGGCGTGATGTAAGAGAATTTATTACAGGGCGCTCTGCTAAAAGCTATGGTTCAAGTTTGGTGGCGTCAATGGAGGAATCATCGAATACTAATGTATACCGTACGAATCCCACTAGAAGTAATTATGTAAACCCGGTAGCGGAACTTCTTTCTCCTTTCCGGAGCGAGCCAGAATCAATAGCTCATGGAATCTACGAATTAGAGAATGACATTACTTTCAACGTTCTGGACCAGGTGGTGGTAGATCAGGAGACTGGTGGTGTAACACTTCTTGGTCATTTCGACCCACGCTATAAAGGAAGGGGGATTCCGTACTACCAGCATTTGGCGGTTTTACTAGATCACCCAAGGCCTCGTTTTACTTTGGATTGGACTCCTGAATCTGAAAGAGCTGTCGAAGCCCTTTTGAGTCGCCTTGATGATCCGAGAAAGATGGCTCGTTTGGCCTCACCCCCGATTCCACAAAACTCTAAAAAAATGGGTCAAGAATTAACTGGAAACTTAGAGAGGGAAACTATAGGAATTTAGTCCCATCTGTGTCACCCCAAGCCTGGCCCCTTTGATTTGAATTCAGATCCTCTTTCATCCATTAAATCAGGCTACTCTTCAACGCTGTCATCTAGCCATAAAATTGCGGCCTCCGGAAGAGCCTGGCGCAATTCTTCTACCTGTTCCGTAGATAGTTTTAAACAGCCTCTAAGATCGAGTTCTTTGAGGTTTTCTGCTTTTTTCAAACTTTCAATGTCCTGTAAATTAACACAGTTGCTTAAGTTTAGAACCTCAAGCCCCTCAGGAAGCCAGAGCACCCCAATATATTTTAGGGAGCTTGTCTCTGGAATTTCAAGTCGTTTTAACTTCTTGTTGTCTACAAAGACATCCAAATCATTGAGGTTTTTGCAGCCATTAAGATACAAGGTTTCTAATGAAGCACAGTGATCAATGATTTTCTCTAAATTAGAATATTTTAAGTTCTTTGCAAAAGGCCTCAAATCAAGGGCTCTTATGGCTATTCCATTCCGCTGAACGAAGTTAAGTACTTTAGTAAGGCTCTTACACGAGATGTTTTTAAAGTCCGGACCACCCTCTCTATAGCATTGCTTCAGTTCGTCCTCTTCTTTCTTGCTTAGTCCTATCAACCTGTTATATTTAGGCTCAATTTCATGTTCGAACTTAAACTTTGCGCAGTCTAAATAGAAAGGCACTTCGAAGTCGTAGGTGTAGCTGTTAAGCTTATGGGAATCGAGGAACTTTACATGCTGTTTGATACGCACGGAAAACTTTACTCTCTCATTAAAATCCAGATCACACTCCCACTTCTTCACACACTCAGGTATTCTTAAAGTCTCCGTAGCCTGTTCTGGTAAGGCGAGTATCCCGATTTTACTTTTTGACCAAGAGGTAAAGATCTCCCAAGGGCTCCTTCTCTTTAGGAGAGAGTCTTTTATTTCGCCACTACTGCTACCTATATAGGGAACCTTTCCCTCTTTTTTGTTATTTACTTGCTTAAGCTTAAAAAACCAGCCTTCGTTACCCTGGATGTACCCCTGAAAATCATCAAGTTCAAGACCCACAGCGTGAGACCTCGTGGTGTTTTGGCTATATCCAAGACCCACAGTTCCTGTTCCGGCTGTCTGCCCTCCTACACCCATGTCAAGGTTTGCGGTAATCCCAGTATCTTTTTGATTAGTATAGTCGTGTGTAGCGTGATCGAATTTATCTTCTGGAAAACGGTAGGTTAAATAAAGAAGAGGATTGTCCTGAATTAAAGAGATGGAAAGCTTGTCCTGGAAAACTACATACGAACCATTCTTTTTACGGTCAGATTTTTTTATAGCTGAAGTTATTTCCCGAAGCTTTATCTCGACCCTCTTTTTTCCACTCTCGGGGCAGATACCTAAGTAACCCTCCATGGTCATCGAGATTTGAAGCATATGCTTTTCGTAAACCTTTTGAGCCTTGTTAGACATAGACCCAGGGCAAACCTGTATCCTGTCTGTAAGTTCCACACAGGTCTTTTTTATTGTTGGACGACTTATTTTTATTAAGCCCATTTCTGGTACTCTTGCTACACTAGAAGCGTCGATTTCCCTATTAGCCTCCCAGGTAGAAAAAAAAGCGTCGACCTTTTCTTTTGTTCCCAGATAATAGTTTTCACCAGCGCGGAGGAGGTAATCCTTTTTAGGATCTATCCTTCGAGTATCAATGTAAGCCTGGCTCTTTTGAAAGATATTTTTAGTAACACCGTTGAAATCGGTAAAATTTGGATTGAAAGAATAGGCACGTGCTCTTGTTTCTCTGCAATCGTTCTCAACACGCGGAGAAGGCAAATCAAATTCATCTTCATCGGTATGTATACTTTTATAAACACTCACTCCAAAAGCTCTGCTGACAGATGAACTCATATGGCTTCTCCCTTATCTGGTTTTGAATTCCAATGTGTGACCTAGGTGGTGATGGCCTCAATCAAGTACGATTTCATTTTTTTGAAGTATTCTTATTTTGAATATTTCCTTCGTCCTTTGTAAAGGATAGGTCACACATAGGAGTTCAAAGAAAAAGGTTTATAGTTTGTGGAGCCTATAGCAAATATTTTTTTGAGCAAAGAATATTTTTGAAACGGGGAAAACTTTCCAGAGATGAAAAGCAAGAAGGTCTCAACTGTTACAGCTTGAAAGAGAAAAAACAGGTATATACATCTGCGGTAGAAATAAAAGGTTCAGATGTTGATTTGTATATTATTAAAAAATCTCTTGAAACTGCGGCAAAAGTATTTTATGGGTAATAAAAAAGTGCTAAGTCGGATCTCGTTCTGTTAACAGGAAACGAGGGAATTTTCATACCCTCCGTAGCCAGCTTCAAACCCAGCTATTTTTCTGTTGTGAATCAGTCCTCTAAAAATGGCGGACAAAAGAGGTTCCGAGAGACTTTCTAAAGCTTGGTACCCCTGTCTTTCTGAAAGTTCTTTTTTTAGTATCTCGCTTACATGGTTTTTAAGATCTTTTAAAAGAGACTTTCTATCAATGATTACAGATCTTATAGAAATCATGTTTGCGGTATCAAAACCTTTAGAATTATCTTCGGCATTTTCTATCAAAGATGTTTTGATCTTAGCCATGATACTATCAATGATCCTTGGAAACACTTTTTTAAATGCCTCGATTTTGTTTTTTGGGTCATCACCTAAAATGCCAGGAGGGTATGTTTCATTATATCTGGCGAGATAATCATTATCTCCAAGATTTAACTGATTTAGTTCATCTTCAAAAAAATCAAAGATGTCCATTTTTTCCTGGAGGCTGATCTCTTGGAGCTTCGAAATAGAAGTTTTGTTGCATTTTATTTCTTTTAAAAATTGCTGGTGATCTACAAATCCTTTTTGTAGAAAGAGTGCTCCCTTACTTTGTATTTCAGCAAGCTCTTCGATATGGTTTTCAATTACGTCAGATAATTCTCGCGCTTCTTCTATAATAGTCTGGAGATGGTAGGGGAAGATTCGAACGAGGTCTTTAACACGGTCTAGAAAAAAATCTTGAGGTAATTCTCTCTCTTCTTTAGGTCTTCCAAGTAAAGAGTGTTCAAGATCAACCAAGTTGATTTTTCCTACAAGCTTTCCTTGTTCTTTAACTAGGCTGAGAGGCAGGTTGTCATATCTGACAAAATCTCCTACAATTCTATTTAGGGGCTGTCGCATCTGCACATTGACGATATCAGTGAGGTTTGCGTGATACATAAAGCGGGTCAATTCTCTGATTGCATCAGAAAAAGATTCTTTGTTCTGAATGTAAAGCCCCATATTTTCATAAGTATCATCAGAAATAGAAAGTCGTTCTTCTATAAGAAAATTACCAACCCCTCTCGCTTTGGGAATAAGGAGATTGTTAAAACCATTTTTTCGACACAAAAGATGGGCCTCTCGAACTTGGAGAAGGCGTTTTTTCTTATTGAAAGCCCCAGATTCTTTTATGACATAATGCTTTCCATTACACCACTCACTAGGAGGAAAGTAGACAGGAGTTTTTCCTGATGTAGCCTTTGGAAAGCTATTAAGGATATGTTGTCGTTCTACAAGATGTTCCGCAAGTGGAGAGCGTTCTCGATTTAGGTAATACTCTCTCTCTCGATGCCCTCTAAAAACTTTTTGGATTTTAAGAGCTGCAGTATTGATTCTTTTAATGCGTCGATTTTCAAGGCTGCCTTTGATGAGATTTCCCAAAGCAATGAAGGGCGTGAAAAGACAGCAGTCTAAGCAAGAGCTGTTTTTTAATGGCGCAGGTTCAATATTGGAATCTAACAAGGCAATTCGTTCGTATTTATTAATTGAATGGGAAAGCATTAGAGATTCTTTGGTTTTATGTAATATATTTATTTAATTATAACACATTTATTTATGTGTTTAGTAAAGATTTTATTAACTTTTTGTAAAGGATAATACGTGAGATATTAGGATGGGTTTAATAGATCAGGAGCTTTAGGCTGGTAGTGATAAAAGTTTTAAGTTGTTGATAAAGAGTGTCCAAATTCATGTTTTAGCAATGACTTCACCAGTTCAAAGTTCTGAGATCGACTACTTGCCTTCAAGACTTCAGATACTCAAATGTCAAGCCGGTTTTTATCTAAGTAATTCACAAAAAGTAACTTGAGATCAGCAGAGTTCAGTCGGTGTAGAGTAACTCCCCTGCCTAAAGCACGTATATATATTTTGACAAGCCTTCGAGTTGTATGTTAAAATATACTTTAGGTGTATTACATCTAATTCAAGGAGTCTCATGGAAGAGCTCTATTTCGCAGCTGCTTATCGCATAGAAGCGTGTCT
>JBLFWS010000143.1:0-8941 GCA_047611865.1 Chlamydiales bacterium | reverse complement strand
TTGTTTATAGGTCCAGCCTTTGTCTCGAAGTAAAACAGCTTTTATACGATCTCGTATTCGGCCGTCTCGCTCCATGCGGTGTTGAATCTTTAGTAGCTCTCGCTCGTCATTTGTAAGCATGAGAGTATGGTGCAATTTTTCGAAAATTAATGACAAGCCGATTCTTCAATCACGATGGGTATGAATCCGCCCCCTATTAAATACACCCTTCCCCTTAACGAAATCTTAATCTCACCTTCGTTAAACATTAATGATATAATTGTAAAATTACTGCTTTTCATTAGTAACTATCTAGAGTCAGGCTTTTGCTTTTTACTTCTAGTGTGTATTTAATATTTAGTAAGGAAAGGCTATGACATTAGTTATTGATAGTTCTCATTCTAGTCCTATTAGAGATTCAAGTCATTTTTCAGAAAGAGCACATTCAGAAGGAAGCCTCGGAACAAGAAAGGTTACCAGGTCTCCAGGTCGATTTAGTCGCATGATATCCTTCATTTCCGAGATTGTAAGGAGAGCTTTTCTTTTTGCTTTCGGGAACCTCTTTTGCAAATCTCAGCCAAAAGAGAACCCATCCAGAGATTTAAGTGAAATAAATGCTGTAGACTTAACGTATTCCCCCATTAGAAAATCAAGACAACTGGGTGTAGTAGAACCTCCAGCTTCAGCAAGCCCCCCTGCAGTTGAAACCATACCCTTTGATCTCTCAATTCCCGTCTTAAGGAGAGAACGCGCTGTGACCAATCAATTCTGGCAAGAAGTGAGCGATCGGTCTAAGGAAAGTAGAACTCGTCCAAGCTTGGAAGATAAGGCTCTTTTTGATGATTTAGAAAAAGGGTTCAAATTTGTGGACAAATCGGATTTGTTCCGCGAAGACTCCACTCCAGCTCCAAGCCCAAAGGCCTTACGTGATTTAATTTCTCAATTCGAAACAATAAAGCAAAAGATTGGTTCTAAAGGTCTCAAGGTAGGACTAAGGGGAGCCCCTAGTAACCTAAGGGTAAAAATACACAATCGGTATTCAAGTGGAACCCTAAATACAGATATCAGAAATATGAAACTTTTACAGAGAAAGCTTGCTGCCGAGAAAATCCAAAGTGCGTACATAAAACATAAGAAACCAAAAAATGTACGAGAAGAATTGTTACGTAACGTTGGTTTCAGAGCTGTGAATTTCATAGAAAGCGATGAATTTAATAGAAAATTCATTCTTGACGGAGCAAATCCCAAAGACCTGAGCTACCGTCATCCCACAAGTAATGAAACAGCTCTATTCATTTACCCAGCCAGCGATCATAACAAAGCTTTTAATGTAAACGATCACCTTAAATACAGACTTCTAGCTTTAAGTAAACACTACAACGTAAAATTAAGATATGTAAGTTCCACTAAAGAAATGGAAAGGCTAATAAAGGCAGAGGGAAAAAGAAAAATTAAACATCTTTGCCTGGGTGGTCATGGAACAGCAGAATCTATTAAATTTGGTTCAGACTGGGCAAGGAATTCGCGCCTAAGCACTAACAATGCAGCCCCCCTAAGTTGCCTCAGGCTTTTAGCCACTGACGCAAGTATTTTCCTTGATGCCTGTAGCAGTGGTAAAGCCATCAAAGGAAAAGAAAACATGACTCAGATGGTCGCAAGGTATGCTCCAGGACGAAAAGTCTTTAGCAGTAAAATCAACCTTTCAAAAAGAATGATTGTTCTTCACTCAGTGAAACCTTACCGAATTACGCTCCAAAATAGCGATGACTATACGGGGGCCTCTATACAGTATCGACATATGGGCTTCTGGCGTTGTCCGTCTAATTTTAATTGGAAAGATATAATTCTTCCCGTTAATAATCCAACGCTTGTAGTCGTCCGTTAAGAAAAGAGCCTTATACTCAATTCTGTTCTTAGTATTAAGTCTTTACGATCAATAAATGACTCAAGCCGGCTGAACCTAAGCCAGCAAAGACCAAAGTCTTAGCAATCCCCTAAATCAAAAAGAATCTCAACGCATCTGTTAAAAATAAAATACAAAATAAGCTCTATGATCTATACTCAAAAGTTTCTCACTCTTCAGAGTTTCTTTTTTGCCTGTGGATATCATCTACCCTCTTCCCAGGAAAAAATAGGGATCGAAACAGTAAAGCTTTAGGCAAAACCATGCATGTATTTCAACACGCCATTTTGACCCACGGAGGAGCAGGCTCCGATCCCATTCATTCTGATGGTCCCGAGCTTGCAGCAACTGCTGGAATAAATTTAATGAAAGGTCATGGCACGTCTTTAGATGCCGTTATTCATGCTGTAACATTTTTAGAAGATGATCCGAGATTCAATGCGGGAACAGGCTCACAAATCCGCGCCGACCAGCATACTATTCAAATGGATGCCGCTTGCATGACGAGTGATGGAAATTTTGGAGCTGTGGCCTGTGTTGAAGGAATTCAAAACCCCATTGCTTTGGCTCAAGAGGTGCTCCGTGATTCTTCTTGCATTCTTATCTCTGGAGAAGGAGCCCTGATTTTTGCAAAAGAGAAAAATCTAACTCTGAAAACGCCCAACGCAACGACACAACATAAAACTACGAATACGGCTTCATGTGATACCGTCGGGGCTGTTGCTTTTGATGGGACAAGTTTTGCAGCTGCACTAAGTTCCGGTGGATTAAAAAACGCGCCACTGGGCAGGGTAGGCGATGTCCCCCTCCCTGGATGCGGACTCTTTTGCGGCCCGATAGCTGCCATTGCCTGTACGGGTGATGGAGAATTTATCGCTCTTAAAATACTAGCTAGAGAGGTCTACTCCTGGCTAGAACAGGGTATGGAGCCTAACGACGCTGCAGAAAAAGCATTATCCATATTTGAAGATTCTGTAGATATCGGACTTATCATTTTAACAAAAAATGCTTATGCATTAAAATCTCGAAATGGCATGGCATCCTCACATCAAACGGATATTAGGTAATTATGATTCTTAAGGCAAATTACAAGGGAAGTTTAATTGCCATTGGCGGAAACGAAGACAAAGTCAGTGACTTAGTCGTCCTTAAGCGTACAGTGCAAGAAATTACTAACGAGGACTACAGCGTAGCTGTCATTACCACAGCTAGTGAGGAGCCCGTTCAACGAGGTGAAGACTACCGAAAAGTATTCTCAACACTTGGTGCTACAAGGATTGAGATCTTAAATATCAGCGAAAAATCTCAAGCCAATGATGATGCCCAGGTTCAAGCTCTTGACGACATTGACTTAATTTTTCTTTGTGGCGGTGATCAATTAAGGCTAACCACAATCCTTCTGGGTTCAAAAGTTCTGCGTGCAGTAAAAGATCGCCTGGAAGCTGGCGCGGTCATTGCCGGAACCAGCGCCGGCGCTGCTGCATTTTCAGAAATTATGATTTACGACGGAAAAAGTGAAGAGGGATTATTTAAAGGCGGCGTACTGACAGCATCAGGCTTTGGATTCGTAAAAAATATTGTCTTCGACACCCATTTTATAGAGAGAGGTCGCACAGCTCGACTTATTCAAATTGTTACCACTAATCCCTCGTGCATTGGTGTTGGCATTGGTGAAGACTCGAGTGTGCTTCTAAAAGGAGACGGCACCCTTGAAGTTATCGGACAAGGACAAGTTATCATCGTTGATGGTAGCGATATCACCCACTCCAACATAGTAAATATTAAACCTGGCCAATCTATTGCCGTAGAGAATATCAAAATTCATTCCCTCGTTCATGGCTATGGCTACAACTTTAAGTCGAAGAGTTTTTTATTACCTTTGCCCCAGAAAATCAAATCGGAAAAGATCAATGATTGAAATCAAAGAGTTACGGGCATTACGCGGCCCCAATCGCTACACCAGGCATACAGCTACATACATGGTATTAGATATTAAGGCTTATGAAGAAAAGCCCTCTGATAAAATCCCTGGCTTTTCTGATCGTCTCCTAAAACATATCCCAACACTAATTGAACATGGCTGCTCCATCGGTGAGCCCGGAGGATTTCTTCAAAGGCTCAAAAGAGGTACTTGGGCTGGACATATCATTGAGCATATAGCCATCGAGCTACAGTGCTTGGCAGGAACGGAGGTGAGCTATGGTAAAACTTTCTGTACATTAAACGAGGGAATTTATGTTGTGGTCTTTCGCTACAAAATAGAATCCGTTGGATTGCAAGCCGCCAAAGATGCCATCTCCATATTTGAAGCTCTCGCCGAAGGAAAAGACTTCGATATTGACCAGGTTATTTCTAATCTAAAAGTCTTACGTGAAGATGATATGTTAGGGCCAACTACCTGGAGCATTATTAAAGAGGCTCAGTCAAGAGGCATACCTTATATTAGGCTAAATGATAATAGTCATGTGCAGCTAGGGCACGGTGTCCACCAAAAGAGAATTCAAGCTTCTATGACCTGTCAAACATCAGCCATTGCCGTAGAAGAAGCCGATGAAAAAACCCGAGTAAAAGAGCATTTAAAAAGATCAGGGATACCTGTGCCCTACGGCAAAATCGTTACGACTCTTGAAGAAGCCATAGATGCTTTTAATGATATTGGGAGTGCCGTAGTCGTTAAGCCCGATGTCGGAAATCACGGTAAAGGTGCTACCGTTAATGTGACTGATTTGGAGCAGTTAAAAATAGCCTTTCATATCGCTAAGGCAAGACACTATTATGTGATTGTTGAAGAATATGTTGAAGGGCTTGATTTTCGTCTTTTGGTAATAGACGGTAAATTGGTTGCCGCTGCAAAGCGAGACCCAGCTCACGTTATCGGTGATGGAGAGTCATCTGTACAAAGTCTCATTACAAAAACTAACTCCGATCCTCGCCGAGGCTTTGGTCACGAAAAAGCTCTCACGCGAATTGAAATCGATAAAATGACAGAGACACTCTTATCCTCAAATGGCCTTACACTTGATTCTTGCCCTGAGGAAGGAGAAATCGTTTACCTCAAAACCACTGCAAACCTCAGCCAAGGCGGAACGGCAACAGATGTAACGGATATGGTAAACCCCGAAATTCGCCGTATGTCCGAACGTATCGCAAAAATCATAGGGTTGGATTGTATGGGCATCGATGTCTTAGCCAAAGACATCACTCTACCCATCGAGAAATCAGGTATTAAATTGATTGAAGTTAATGCCGCTCCTGGATTTCGAATGCATTTAGAACCGACCTACGGGAAAGCTCGAAATGTTGGAAAACCCATGATCGACATGCTCTTTCCCAATGATTACATCCAAACTCCGATTGTTGCTGTTACGGGTACAAATGGAAAAACCACAACCTGTAAGTTGATTACTCACGCTCTAAAGTTTTCAGGGCAGTGTGTCGGCTTAGCTTGCACAACAGGCATTGAAATTGATGGTAACTCCATTTTATCCGGCGACTACAGTGGCCCTGAAGGTGCGGGTATTGTCACCAGAGAACCTACGGTGGACCATATTGTTTTAGAAGTCGCTCGTGGAGGCATTCAAAGAAGAGGCCTAGGCGTTAATAAAGTTGATGTCGGCGTACTATTAAACATTGGCAACGACCACTTGGGAACAGACCTTATCGAGTCCCAAGAAGATCTCAACCTAATTAAGTCTACTGTGATTGAAGCCGTTAAAGACGGTGGGACTTCGGTCTTAAATGCTGAAGACGAGATTACCATGAGTGTGTTAGCTCGTGCACAAGGTCATATCATTCTATTTGCGATAGACCCTAACAATGAAAACATAGACAAACACTTAAAAGGCGGTCACACCGTTGTCACCATCGAAAATAGAAACGTTATAATCAAAACTCTTAGCGTTGATATTAGCATTTGCTCACTCGAAGAAATCCCCATTACATTTGGAGGGATTGTTGAGTTTAACATTGCCAATGCTCTAGCTGCAGTCGCTGCACTACATGGACTTAAACTTTCTGCTGAGAATATACGAAATGGGATTATGACCTTTTATCCTACGCCCAATCAAAACCCTGGCCGTATGAATTTATTTGATTTCCCAAAATACAAAGTACTCCTTGATTATGGTCATAATACAGAATCCGCAAATGCCTTTGCCAAGTTATTACCTCGCTTTTCAGCAGGAAGAAAAGTCGCCTTATGTCATGGAACGGGAAGCCGAACAAACGAGCAAATCATTGAATATGGAAAAGCTCTAGCCCCTGTCTACGATTATATCGTTTTAACGGATCTTGACCCTCGTAGCAGGAAAAAAAATGAGACAACAAAACTCATGAAAAAAGGTCTTATTAGCGGGGGCTTTCAAGCCAAAAATATAGAAATTGCTCTCGATGCAGACAAAGCCTTGGACTGCCTTTTTTCAAAGGCTGAAACCGGTGATCTATTAGTCATTCACCCCAATGACCTAGAGCCCATTATGGGCCAAATCATGGATCGTCACCGAGAAGAAATGCCTCAAGCCTTATAATCAAAGCCTTATCCTTGGGTGTCCCTGAGATCTTTCATCTCCAGGACACCCAAGGACACCATAATTTTTTATTAATGGGTATCTTCACAAAGCTTTTTCCGTCTGGCGTCGCATTCGATCTCGTTAATATGCCCACATTTACTTCGATCTCCACACTTAGCCAGCCAAAGAAATCTCGGCAAATCTACCCGTCAATTAAAACTTTATGGTGTACTAGGTCGTGTATTAAAATAGCGGACCGTTGATTGATATACACGACCTAGCCTTACAAAAGGGTGTTCTAATCTCTTTCATTTCCCTCTTCTTCTATATCCCGAAAAAAATCACCTAAGCCAACGGAGAGGTCAAAGATTTCATTGCGAAGGAGATTGGTGTCATAGGGTTCATCCGCTTTCATCAGAAAAAGTTCACCTGACTCCTGCCTAAGCCCATCTAACTGCTCAGTAAAATAATCTCTCTCTAGCCTTAGTCCTTTTATCCTCAACAAGGCCCCTTCATCATCCCATCGTTTATAGTATTCCTCTATCTCAGTCTGGACCACAGCGATTAGCTCTTGGATGCTATCAATCTCTTCCAAAAGCTCTGCTCTATCCTGACAAATTTCAAAACTCTGACAAAAAATATCATTTACTCTCTGCGTCAGCTCATTATTTCTCTTACAGGTTTCAACAATTCGTTTTTCAGAATCTGAAACAAAAGATTCTTTTCTAACTATACTTGAAGATAAGGCCCCAGCTGAAATCTTCTTTGGTACCTGAGATATTTTAGGTTTAGCTTTCACATATAGGAGAAGATCCTGGACCTCGTTGGAAAGCTCACCCATCTTGCCATTATAGTCACAAGCGAACTTGAAGCAGCCCGCATCTTTGTCCAAAAGATCTATTCTCTTCAAGGTAAGGGCGCTGACCTTATTAAGAAGCCCTTTCCCCTTCTCGCTGATATCAACTCTCAGCTCCAAAAGTTCATGAACCTTCTCCTCTGCGTCAGCTTCCTGCATGAAGAGTTCTTTTATCATGTTTAAGAGACCGGATTAAGTTCCCTTTTTATAGCCTTTGTATTCCTAGGGGCAAGAAAGCCACTCAAGATACGTCACCTCCCTTCGGGAACATCCAGATACCGATTAAAAGCATCCTTTAACCCCGGAGGACAGTACTTCTACCGGGGGCATATCCGACATTTCTATGCCTAGCCTGAGGTGACTGATGAAGACGTTCAGGTCTATTTTCAAAAAATGAAACTTCAAACAGAAGATAACCTCGAAAAAGAACATATAAAAAGCCTTCAAGTTGTTATCACTTATCTAGACATTCAAAAAGAGATACCCGGTGGAAGTCATGACATCCTTGATCAAGTTGATCTCCTGCTTGCTCGTGAAGTAGAAGTATCTAAGGCTTACAAGCAAATTTACTCCGGGCCTTGAATGGCTTGTGTGACCGATGTATAGATATTCAAGCTGAATCCGAGGGAGGAAATTCAACAGGCAACGAAGGCTAAGCCCGTTTTTGTGTAAAATGCCAGGTCGTATATTTAAAACCCGGAGGACAGCTTACCCTCCGGGTTTTAATTAGGGATGACAGATTTTTCAACATGCCTCAGGATAACCGCCTAAACTTGCTCCCTTAATATGTATTTCTCTTTGTGGGAAAGCCTCTATCCTCAGAAATGAACACAAAAATCAAATGCAGAAAAAACCATGTCGCTGGCAAAAATGTTTTTTTAGCGATCTTCCGAAAGATCTCCCTCTCTTCATTTTCTTTAAAAAGAGAAGAGAGACTTTTCCTTAAAAGTTGCCTCAGAATCAATGCTACAAACAAAAGCCCAAGGGAGACTGTCATTTGCCAAGTAAACTCTTTGCTATGTAAAGAAAAAATATTCTCAATCACCTGCCACACTGTTAGAAAAACAGACATCTCCTTCACCCTTATAATAGTATGAAATTAATATTATGAGATTTCCAGAGTTTATTTAATAGTTTTTCCAACAAGCAAATAGGATCCGAAATCAAGGTCGTATATTAAAATAGCCCACATTTAGATCTCTAAAAAAAAGCATGCTGAGATTAATGCGCTTCAACAGCCAAAATGATCTCTGGCCCAAAATTCCAATTCTTGAATGTCTTTCGGTATAGGCCCCTTGTTAATCAGCTCAATCGAAAAATTGGCATGGTTCAATTCAAGGTAACACTTTTTCCTAAGCCTATAGGCTGTCTGAGCAAAATCTCGGATGACTTAAGAGAAGCGAAGGAATTTGTGCTTATGTAACTGAGTTATGCCCGATCTTCTAAAAATGCAGGGTATCAAAATTGATAAACGTTTTGTTCTTTGCTTATATTGGAGAGGTGCCACTACCGTGGCACAGAATCTTTTTTTCCTATCCCCGAGCTAAAGCACGGGGCTATCAAGAGGAAAGACCACTACCGTGGCCGGTACAATACACCCACATAGGTTACAAAAAGCTCACTCACATAGGTAACACTATTCACTCACATGGGTAACACTTAAACTTATTTTAAAAATCTGTTAAACTATGGGTA
>JBLFWS010000142.1:0-8968 GCA_047611865.1 Chlamydiales bacterium | reverse complement strand
CATCAGATGACTCCGAAGTAATCACAGTCAATGGTGAAGCCCTAATCCCCAATGGACTATCAGATGTAATCACTGTCAGGACCCCGAGGTTTCTTGGCGGTAATTCGCTAGGAATAATTACACTCAATCCAAAAGCTCGCCTTTTTGGAGAATCGGAAAGCGGGGGTGATGATAATGGAGAGCCACTTACTTCACCAATTGAAGTAGTAGAAACTGATGTGGAAATATCTGAATACGGACTCCCCATTTGGGACAAGCGAAGGGGTTCTCGATCAGGAGAGGAAGAAAAAACTCTTGAGCTAAGTTCCTCAATATTTTGATCTTTCTGTTCAAGCTCAGACCCTGAACCTATTATAGTTGCTTTTCTTGATTTCCCTTCTGAACCAGGAGTATCTACTGATTCTAGTAAAAAAACAGTGGATTGTGTGAAAATCCCGGATAAACACTCGGGTACCAGCAAGCTACTCGGGCACGAAGTAAACTTTCTCCCGCTCATTGAAAAGGAGTTTTCTTTTCGCTCGAAGCTGTTATTTCTCTCAGGAACTCTCCCAGGACCTCTATCTACTACATTTCCTGACATAATATCTCTCCATCGTAAGAACAAAGAGTTTACGGAAAAATTCTACCCCTATTTCAAAATACACAATTAAATATTAAGGCTTTGTTAATTAAGAAACTAAAATACTGACTCAACATTAGTATTATACAACTAAAAAAGTTATTTTTATATAGAGATATACGGTGATGATCAAGAAAAATACTGAGAGGCAGGGGGCTGCCCCCTGCCTGAACTTGAGATTAAACCTCAAAAAAATTAGCTACGAAATAAAAGATCGTGTTCTTTTTCCGCTCTTCCCTGTGCCGTTTTCTTATCGAAATTTTCGATATCTAACATGGATGAGTGGTGTGTAGGCTCTCTCTTAAGGAGTTTTCCTCGCCCTTTTTCTCCAACGAATTGCCCATCACGGACTTGCACCTTACCCCTGACTGTAACAACAGCACACCGGCCTCTGACTTTGTAACCCTCAAAAGCGTTGTAATCGATGTTGATATGCTGGGATTTTACCGATAGAGTCTCTTCGACATTGGGGTCGTAGACAAGCAGATCCGCATCACATCCGATTTGTATTGTCCCTTTTCGTGGGAACAAGCCAAATATTTTAGCCGCCTCGGTACTTCCTACCTCGACAAAGCGGTTTAGACTCATGCGCCCTGTGCAAACTCCGTGTGTGAACATTAAGCGCACTCTATCTTCCAGGGAAGGAATCCCGTTGGGAATTTTACAGAAGTTATCCTTGCCCATTGCCTTTTGCTTAAGGTCAAAAGGAGCATGATCTGTTGCCAGGGTAGAAATCACCCCAGACTTAAGAGCATCCCATAAGATAGGCTGTTCTTTCTTATCCCGTAAAGGAGGGCTCATCACATACTTGGCCCCTTCAAAATCAGGCAGCTCAGCGTGAGTTTTATCCAATAGGAGATATTGTATAAGCGTTTCTACCCATACGTTTGTCCCATTTAGTTTTGCCTCCACTGCTTCTTTCAAAGCGAGTTCATTTGAAAGGTGAACAATGTAAACATGAGCATCCAACATTTTTGCCATGTTACATAAATGCCTCGTCCCGTCAGCTTCTACAATCGGAGGACGACTATCGTGGTGATGCTCTGGTCCTGTTTTACCACAACCTATCAACTGTTGTTGCATCTCATGAACAATACAAGCATTCTCACAATGCGCAGCTGTAATAACACCTTGTTTCGCGGCAAATTGGAGAGTCTTGAAGAGTTCTCCATCTTCAATTCCGAGAGCTCCCTTATACGCAAGGAATACCTTAAAGCTCGTGATACCATCAGCAACAATTTCACGAAGTTGACTCTCCACCTTTGAATCAAAATGAGTGACCGCCATATGAAAGGCATAGTCTGAACAAGCGAGCCCTTCTGATTTTGACCTCCAGGTTTCTAAAGCTTTGAGAGGCTCTTCATCCTGTTCAGGAATAACAAAATCAAAAAGTGTAGTGGTTCCACCACAAAGTGCTGCAATAGTTCCTGTTTCATAGGTATCTTTTGCATGGGTCCCCATAAACGGAAGGTGGATGTGTGTATGGGGATCTATAAATCCAGGAAAGACATATTTCCCTTCGGCATCAACCACTTCTGCACCAGGTGGAACTTCCAGGTTTTTCCCAATTCTTGTAATCGTTTCGTCTTCGCAATAAATGTCAGCTACATAGATGCTATCGGCGGTAACAATTTTTCCATTTTTTATTAGCAAAGCCATATTACTTCTCCAATTTTCCTAGACAGCTGTCCAAGACCTCAAGGGCAAAGTCAGCATCTTCTTTTGTGATACACATAGGGGGCTTGATTCTAAGTACATTGCCCTTTAGGCCACCTTTTCCGATAAGGAGACCTTTCTCTTTTGCCAACTCAAGAAGTTGTGCTGTTTCTTCTGTTGCAGGTTCTTTACTTACTCTGTCACGAACAAGTTCTACCCCTAACATTAGACCTCTTCCTCTCACATCGCCAACTATCGAGTGCTTCGCTTTAAGTTTCTCGAAGCCTTTCAACAGATAAGATCCAACAACACGAGAATTCTCTTGCAAGCCCTCTTCTTCGATGACATCCATCACTGCCATTCCTTGCACCATACTTACTGGGTTTCCACCGTAAGTATTAAAGTGAATTCTCTGTTTGAGAGTTTCAGCTATTTCCCTACGAGTGACTACTGCCGCAAGAGGTATGCCGTTACCTATTCCTTTCGCCATAGTAACGATGTCGGGTATTACGTCGGATCCTTCGAATCCCCAATAGTGGTCACCTGTACGCCCAAAGCCTGTCTGCACTTCATCGGCTATGCAAAGTCCTCCAGCTGTTCTTGCGGCCTCGTAAGCAAGGCGCAAATAGCTTGCGTCTCCCTCTGTAGTCCCCCCAACTCCTTGTATCGGCTCAGCTATGAATGCTGCAATATTCCCCGGTGTAGAATACTCTACGGTCTCTTGGATATCCTTAACACTTTGTCTCGCTATCTCCTCAGGAGTCCCGGTGAACGAACTACGGTAGGGATCCGGGCATGCTACATGATGTACTCCATAACCTTGTGGAATAGGATACTTCCATGTGTGGTGAGAGGTAAGGCCCATCACGCTCGAAATTGCTCCGTGATAAGCATTTTTCAATGCCAGCACATCAAAGTTCCCTGTATAGAGACGAGCCATTGTGATGGCCAGATCATTCGCTTCGCTTCCGCTATTTACAAAATAAGCCACCTCTAAACCATCGGGTAGCTTATCCGCCAATTTCTTTGCGAACTCTGCAATAGCCGGATGTAGATATATCGTTGTAGTATGTTGAATGCGATCCAACTGAGCTTTGGTCTTTTCCGTAATTTTCGGATGACAATGCCCACAAGAAACTGTCACGATCCCTGCAAAGAAATCAAGATAGCGTACCCCCTTTTCATCAAAGAGGTACTGCATGTGTCCATCGACAATCATCACAGGTTCTTTGTAATAGGAAAATAGAGCTGGGTTACAATACCTTTGGCGTAATGCCATAACTTCTTGCTTGTCTGGTCCATCGTAGGCCTCGGGTACATAGTCACACGAGGCCATCTTGCGTATTTCCGATTCTGTTATAGCCATTATTAACTCCTTGCCTTCGTTAGAATTATGGATTTACAAGTTCTTGGTAACATTCAGGCCGTCGATCTCTATAGAATTGCCACGTATTACGCACATCGCGAATGGCATCCAGGTCCATATCTGCTAATACTATAGCATCACCACTCCGAGGACCTTTTTCTATAAACTGCCCACGAGGGTCTACAAAGTAAGACTGTCCATAAAACTCCCCTATCTCCCATGGTTTCTCTATTCCGGGACGGTTGATGGCACCTATGTAATACATGTTGGCACAAGCTGCTGCTGGTTGCTCCAGAGTCCATAAGTATTCACTAAGTCCCGCAACTGTTGCTGATGGGTTGAAAACGATTTCGGCACCATTGAGTCCAAGAGCTCTCCATCCTTCTGGAAAGTGACGGTCGTAACAGATGTACATGCCGACTTTACCATACTTTGTATCAAAGACAGGGTAACCCAGATTGCCCGGACGAAAGTAGAATTTCTCCCAAAATCCCGGATTGCAATGAGGAATGTGCACTTTGCGATATTTCCCGAGGTAACTGCCGTCTGCATCAATAAGTGCCGTGGTGTTGTAGTATACTCCCGTCAAGTCCTCTTCGTACATGGGAACAACCAAGACCATATCATGCTTTTTTGCCAGGCCTTGCATGAGCTTTACTGTTGGTCCATCGGGAATTCTTTCGGTAAGGCTATACCATTTAATATCTTGTTCTGCACAAAAATAAGGTCCATAGAAGAGTTCCTGAAGACAAACTACCTGAGCTCCTTTTTCAGCTGCTTCTTCTATTAGAGCAACATGCTTATCAATCATTGCCTTTTTGATTACTTCGACAGGTGCAGTTGCGTCTTCGCATAATGTTGCCTGAATCAAAGCACTTCTTATCACTCGACTCATAATTCCCTTCCTTTTTATTGTAAAATTTCGCAAAGAAATCTTTTGTGCTTATATGGTTAGCAGATTTAATAAAATAAACCCAAGAATTTTCCATGAGTTCCACTTTTCATTTATCTCTACATCCTTTTTTCTCCCTTCCACAGGAGGATGAAGACATTAGAGTGTCCAAACAAAAGATTGCCAAACTACACAATCTTTCCCATTACTACGATAACTCTTGTACATTTCCTTATCATTGTCTCAATACTTTTGAAAAAATCAGCCGCCTTCTTGGGGCCCCCTTCTTCAACATTCTCAACTCCTCTTTCAGGCTATCAAAAGAATGGTCTCCAGGCAGGAGCTATCAACATCCCTCTATTGCCAGAGAGCTCGTAAAACGTACATTCGAAACCGCAAAAGTCCTTATTCAAATCCCTCCAGCTTTATTGCTAAGTATTCCGAACATCCCCTTAAGCCTAGGCCTTTGCTGTTTGAATGGTTCTATGACCTATCTTAAGGGACCCTCAATTCCTTTCCCCCAATTTAGCGGGGGTATTAAAGTTATCACTCTAAACACAGCCCTCATGCCGGAATACATTTCCACTTTAAACAATATGCGCCCCCCTTATGAAAGAGCCCATGAAATTGCAAGAAGACTTCTAATGTTAGATGCTGATCTCATATGCCTTCAGGAAGTTTTCGATCACCCCTCAACGGAAGCCCTTTCTGAAGAGCTTAAAAGTAAATACCCCTTTATCATCCACAGCGTTGCACCAAGATGGCTCGGACTCAACAGTGGCCTTTTTATCGCCAGCAAGTACGAAATGATAGATCCAACATTTTGGCACTTTGACACTCTTTCGGGAGGTGATCTTTATGCCAATAAAGGAGTTCTTTCCGTCTCATTACTTGTTACTGGTCGCAAGGTCATTCAAGTTTTCAACACCCATCTACAAGCTCAAAATGGCCGATGGAAAGAACGTCTTGTAGCACTCGAACAAATCAAATCCATTGTTTCAAAGAGAATGTTTGAAAATAGCCACACAATAGGTTCTCTTGTATGTGGAGATTTTAATGTAGCCCCCCTTACAGACGAGGGAGACCCAGACATCACCTGGACTCACCCTTGGGGCTTAAGTATCATGACACGTTTTTTCCAGAATTTTTATATAGAAACGAAACTTCGTAAACCTGAAAATCGTGAAGACGACATCAACGGAACATTTTGGAATATGTCTCCAGAAAACTCCTGGGGAGGAAAAGAGTGGAAAGCCAGTCCTCTTGAAGGCTGTACTTTCGATCACATTCTTGGTAAGGCCCCATCGGGCAATCATACATTGCGCGGCACAGTGAGGATATCACCAATTATGGGAGATGCCAGCGACCACTTACTAATGGGAGGGACTATATTTTTCCCCGACAAAAAAAAGAAACAGGATTAATAGGGCGTCCAACAGTTTTAAACTCTGGACCGTAAGAAAGTTTGGGCATACCTTTTAAGAATCATGATACGCAATTCTTCTTGTGATGCCTCAAGTTCTTCCACCTGACTTTGTCGGCAATCGTCAAGTTTGCTCTCTAACGTAGATATAGATTCCTCATAAGCCCTGGTAATTTCTGAAGGCATTTCACTTGATACGGCAATATCGTAGTTGATACCAACCCCCTCGAATCTTTCCTCATCGTCTAGAAATTCTTTCAGGATCCTTCTTTCATCACCAAGCAAATCATCGGCCTTATACCAGGTTCTCGAGTAAGTATTGAGATTGTTTTTAAAGTCCATGATATCCACCGAAGCTTTTTCTATAATATGCAAGCTATCAGAAAAGATATTGTTCATCTGCGATATAGTAAAACTCTCGCCCTGACTCCATTTAAGATCGCTACGCTGCAGGTATGCATTCAGGGGTTTCAAGTCATTTACTGAAACCTTTCCTACTTTTGCATATTTCTTCTGCAACTCCATACGAATTCTTTCTAAAGTTTTTCGTTTTTCAATAAGTTTTTTGTGAATGTCAGTAAGAATTTCAGCTGCTTTTTCTGGAGATCTTTCCTCCATTTCGAATACTATGTAGAGCTCTTCTTTCCTGCTTTCCATAAACCTGGAAATTTCCATAAATTCCTCAGAAATATCTTCTATAGCCTTAATCTTTTTGCAGATTGCTTCCTTCACCCTTTTAAATGGGGTATTTCCATCTCCATCTAGAAAGCTGTCCATCCGACTTATCTGCTCTTTTCTTGCTTCCAAGGCAGCCTGTGCTCTCACTTCGTTTTCATTCAATTCGAATGTTACCCCTCCTAAGCCTTTTTTCGAGGACTCAGGAAACAGATCTAGAATTTCCAGAAATCGCTCATCAAGGGGTATAAAATCCTCTTTAGAGCTAAAACGAATAGACTTAGGCAGTACCTTGGAATTCAGCTCTTTTGCCAATATTTGTGTTTCTTTCTCCTTCTGGATCTTTTCTAAAATCCCTTTCAGGTAGCTACGCAAGCCCTCCACATTTCCTGATACCAAAGTTTCCTCTGGACGCATAATTCTTTCCATAACATTGGGGTGACGAGCAAGAAAAGCCATAAATACAAGATTGCGTTCAATAAGAGCCTGTTTGTAAATAACAGCCTTGTTAAAATCAAAAGGGAAAAATTGATTAATCACTCTAGTAACTGCTACTCCCACCCTATGTCTGTTTTTTCCGCGTAGGGGATCTTTCTCTTCAAGAAGTTCAAAAATAGCCCCTTTTCCCAAGATCTGTCTGACTACTTCTTCAATACTCTCTTTTTCTTCATCGGTTGAAGTTTCAATTTCTCCGAACCCTAGATCAAAGCTCGACCTCTCCTCATAGTAAACCTTGGAGATCATCCTTCTGATGTCTTTATTGTGAAAGGGTGTTTCTTCTTTGAAAACTTTTAAAGCAATGGTACTGCTGTACCCTCTTCTGAAAAAAAGCAAGGCGCAGATATCCGGTTCAAACGGAAGGGTCTTCCGAATCTGAATAGTGTCATCCATTACCCTCTTAAGTCTGTAGTAATCTTCAAAATTCTCCCTTCGGAGAAAGATGGGTCCTAAATTCAGCTGCCCAGCCCTTTTAATAAGTGTAGAGACCTCTTCATCAATTTCTAACTCATCCATTGTGCAAGAAACTTCTTTTTCGCTGCCATTCTTCTGAGAGTCCCTTTCCTTCGCGGCTTCTGAATTTTGATTTCGGTCCCGTATTTTAAGCAGGGCTCTAAGAATCTCTTTGCGTGAACTCCCTTGAGCCGTCTGTAACCTTTGAATCAGCTCATCAGAATCACCTTTTTCCAAGGCTTCATCCAAAGATTCATCAGCCCCCTTAAGAGAATCCCTAAGATAGCGTCCGGCAAAATTAAATCCATAGCCCACATACTCAAGCCCCACAGGAACGCATTCTATTGAAAACCAGATGCTTTTCTCTTTTATCATCCCCCAGTACGGCAGGATTTCCTCTACAAGCTTGTCAAATGGTGGAGGGATATTTGCAGACTTCTTTTCTTTCTCTAGATCTTCCTTTACAGGCTTTTTCTCTTTTCCATCGCTTTGATCTTCCATAAATTTCGCCTCCAACTATAAGTAGTTTATTATATACATAATTTTAACTACATGGCTATTTATGGTCTTACTTTTAAACCATTTATTATCTCCAACTTATAAAAGCTTAATAAAACTTATCCGTAATCAAACCCTTTTCACCCAATCTCTAGTCACCCTTAGGGCTTTAAGGAAATATCGGCCTGTTTTGAAGCGCAGGCAAAGATTACGTGACAAACACGGTGTAAAATATTATATATAAGATTACCCCCAATTCACAAAAAAAAGGGAAGCAAATGGCGAAGAAAATTCCCCCCTCAAAATCTGAAGCGTACAAAGTTGCCACTGCAGCTCTATTCAGAGCTCAAGATAGAGTCCGCTCGGGAGTAGACATTCGCGAAATCAAAATTTCCCGTGACAAAGGTGATAGTAACAAGGCTGCTGTAAAAGCTTTAATGAAAGCTAGTCTAAAGCACCTTGCCCGTCGATACGGAGAAAAGAAAATCTAGGTCGTGTATTAAAATTACCAAACCCTGCTTTTGGAGCCTTTCGACCCTTTTGAATCTCTCCCTCCCTCCTACTTGTCTAAGTAAGGAGAGTTACGATTGATCCGAAATGAGGGCTTGCTTCAAGATCTTAAAGACACGCCCTACATTCATACCGAATTTAATCAAATCATTAATCACTACTGATTCCATACTTTGATTCAATTTGTTGGTTCATCCGCACAGCCGATACCTTGAGGTGTGAAGATGATACAATCTTAGCTTGAAATAAGTTATATCACGATATCCGTAAGCCTGCCGCTTCAATGTCTTTATCTTGTTATTGATTCCCTCTGCTTTTCCGTTTGTAATCGGGTAATCAAAATAATTGAGAAGGCCACTCATATGTCCCGCCAGGGTA
>JBLFWS010000141.1:0-9046 GCA_047611865.1 Chlamydiales bacterium | reverse complement strand
AGGTATTTGTATGGACATGAGCAAATCTTATCGTGCTGCAGCAAAAAAGTACTTGCCTGAAGTTGCTATTGTCTTTGACCGCTTTCATGTGATGCAGCTCGCTACAAAAGCCATTGATAAAGTGCGGCGTAAGCATCAAGCCTCTCTTGATGAAGAAGGTAAGAAAACTTTGAAAGGCAGTCGTTTTCTCTTCCTTTCAAACTATGAAAATCTTGATGAAAATAAGAAGCTTCGTTTGACAGAACTTCTTGAAGTTAACGAGGCTCTTCTTATCATGCACAATATGAAAGAACAGCTCAGACTTTTGTGGATTAAAGGAAATCGAAAGAACGGTCAGAAGTTTCTTGGTGCCTGGATATGTGATGCCATTGATGCTGCTAATAATTACCAAGCTAAAACAGGGATCGATTCTCTCAAACCTTTGAAAACATTAGCCTTTACCCTGGCGGGACATATGAGTGGCCTTCTCAATTATTTTGATTACCCGATTACAAACGGAAAAGCAGAGGGAATCAATAACAAGATAAAGACATTGAAGCGGCAGGCTTACGGATATCGTGATATAGCTTATTTCAACCTAAGATTGTATCATCTCCACACCTCAAGGTATCGGCTGTGCGGATGAACCAAATTATATTGAGCTGCGGCAGCTGCGACACTGAAAAGTTGCGGTCCAAAGCAGGACTCGCATTTTTAGGAGGCTTGATTTTATGGGCTATGATTCCGAGTGCTACTCGTCAGACTATTTAAATTTAGATTACAGAGGATACCGGAAAGGGATAAACCTTTTCTCATTGTCCTCTGTAAGGACGCAAGGTCAAAATAACTTCCCTAATTAGAAATTGTTTAGCACCCCATCTGCTTCGCTGCAAATTCTTGCTGAAATGTAAACCTCGGCTGCGAATTTACGCCTTGCATATGAAGCACTAAAAAGTCTCTACTTAGGAAAGTTATTTAACCTTGTGCCCTAAGTAATCACTATAAACCGAGACTTCCCAAAGCTCCACTGATATCGCCAAGACCGCTAAGGCCTCCAAGGCCTCCAAGCATCTCAGGATTCATTTGCTGGCTTTGAAGTTGTTTGGTGGCATCGTTATGAGCTGCCTTGATGAGATCTTCAAGGCCTTCGACATCTTCGGGGTCCACACACTCGGGGTTGATTTTGATTTTCTTTATTTCATTTTCGCCATTAAGAGTGATTTCTACAAGACCGTTTCCAGCTTTACCGGTAACTTCTGTATTCTTCATTTCATCCTGCATGCGAGAAAATTCTTCTTGCATTTTCTTGGCTTGTTTTTTCTTTTTTGAAAAACCTGTTCCCATGGTTTTTAACTCCTCTATCGGACAGTTGTATTAATTTTTAAGATGCCTTCCAGCTCCACAGAAGAGAATTGCAAGAGTGTGTCGTAGTGACTTGGATCTTTAAGAAGTGCTTTCTTAACAGTAGATGCTTTAGGTGCTGGTGGCGGCGGTGGTGGCGGCGGTGGTGGAGGCGGTGGTGGAGGTGGCGGTGTAGCTGCTTTGGCGGTGGGGCGAGGGGCTTGCCTTGGTGCGGCTACTGGTTTTGGCGGCTCTGGAATAAGATCCAGCTCTTGAGGAGGAGTGCGGGGGGTGTTCCTTGAAGCTGAGGGTGCAGCACTCAAAGTTTTCTCAAGTTCAGAAAGGCGCTTCACTAGGAGGTCAACGGGGACGCGGTGGTGGCTGCGAAGAATTTTGATCAAAACGAGTTCTAAAGATACTTGCTTGGAGGGTGTCAGTTTAATCTGATTTTGCGCTTCTGTCAAAATATCCAGGATGTAAAGGATCTGCTCTTGTCTATAATGCTCTGCAGACTCTTGATAGTGCTGTTGGTCCTTAGCTGAAAGGGAGGCATTTACTTTATCTGCGCCTGTAAGTTTGATAAGGAGGATATCGCGGAAGTGCTCTATTAAGGTTTCGATAAAATAAGGGATATCTTTTCCCTGTGAAAATACTGTGTTGGCAATTTCAAAAGCTACAGCAAGGTTTCCGTCTTTGCCGGCCATATCGAGAGAAAAGAGGCTGTCTCTGGGCATAATACCCAGGATATCGGTGACAGACTGAACTGTAATATTACCATCTGTAAAGGAAATTATCTGATCGAGAATAGACTCGGCATCACGCATCCCTCCGTCAGCAACGCGGGAAATTAAGCTTAGAGCGTCATCATCGACCTTGCTGCCAAGCTTTGTGATGATATGTTCGAGCTTACCCACAATGTTGTCAGATGAAATTCTCTGTAGGTTGAAACGTTGGCAACGACTCAAAATAGTAGGGAGAACTTTATGAGGTTCTGTCGTGGCAAAAAAGAATTTGGCGTGAGGAGGGGGTTCTTCCAAGGTTTTAAGCAAGGCGTTAAAAGCTTCCTTGGTGAGCATATGCACTTCATCGATGATGATAATCTTATATTTTCCCGAAGCGGGAGTGTAGCCTACTGTATCGCTAACTCGGCGGACTTCATCAATACCTCGGTTCGAGGCTCCATCAATTTCGAGGACATCAAGAGAGTTCCCTCTCGTGATCTCCTTGCAGGAAGAGCACTCATTACAGGGTTCGTAGTCTTCACCTGGTTTTTCACAGTTGATTGCTTTGGCAAAAATTCGGGCAATACTGGTTTTTCCTGTGCCTCGAGGGCCACAGAAAAGATAGGCATGTGCTAAACGATTAAATTTAATGGCGTTTTTCAAAGTCGTTACAATAGGATCCTGTCCTACAGTATCACGAAAAAACTGGGGGCGAAACTTGCGAGCAATAACCTGGTATTCAGACATATATGAACCGCTTTCTATAACTTAATTACAGGTAATAAGAGTATAACTAGTGGGCAAATAATGCAAGTCGCAAGGGCTTATTTCGGTATAAGTTTTGAAATAAGTCCTTGTATTTTGCTTTTCTCTCACTTCATAGCATTCCAAGCGTGGTTTACAATAGAATCAAGATCTGCAAACTGAGGTACCCAATTCAATTCATTTCGAGCTTTAGCAGAGTCAGCAAGCAGAATGGGGGGGTCTCCCTCACGGCGAGCACCTACAGTGGTATTAAGGGTTTGGCCTGTGACTTTCTCAACAGAATTAAGAACTTCTTTGACACTGAAGCCTTGACCATTGCCCAGATTGTAAGCACTGCTTGTGGCACCATCAAGCAATTGCTTGAGGCCCGAAACATGCGCAGAGGCAAGATCATGAACATGGATATAATCTCGCACACAGGTTCCGTCGGTGGTGTCGTAGTCGTCGCCAAAAATTGTAATGCCGCCATTATTTGATAGTAAGCTCCTAAGGGCTATAGGGATAAGGTTGTTCTCGCCCTTGACTGGTTGCTTGAGTTCTCCATCAGGATCTCCACCGGCAGCATTGAAATACCTGAGGCAACAAGACTTCAAACCATAAGCGTGGTCGAAGTCCTGAAGTATTTTTTCCACCATAAGTTTAGAATGTCCATAAGGGTTGATTGGAGCACAAGGGTGGGATTCGTTGACAGGGATCATCTGGGGAATGCCAAATATCGCAGCCGTAGAAGAAAAAATTAATTTGTTAACCCCATGACGTAGCATTGCATCAAGTAAATTCAGGGTGTTGGAGACGTTGTTGCGGTAGTACTTGGAAGGGTCTGATACGGACTCGCCCACGGCAATATGTGCAGCAAAATGCATAACGGCATCGATCTTGTATGAGGCAAAGACACGGTCGAGGTCTTCTTGGTTGGAAGTATCGCCTTGTACAAAATCGCCGTTGATGATGACATCAAGGTGTCCACGGCTTAAATTGTCGAAAATAACGGTCCTGAAGCCTTCATGATGGAGAACTTTATTGACATGAGAACCTATATATCCGGCACCACCTATTACGAGAATCGTTTTTTGTTGCATTTTTCTCCTTTAAAACAAATAAATTGAAATGTAGATTAATAAACCTTAACTTCATTTATCAAATGATACAATAGTTTTGATGACAGTATGAATGATCAACTTAAAGAAAATAATCAAGCTGAAGATGAGTTCTCGCTATCTAGAGAGCAGGGCTATTTTGATAAAAGCTTAGGCATCCGCTTGCTCATAGGGGCGATATTTGCCATCTGTCTCTTCTCGTTCCTTCACTTTAGGGAGATCCGAGTAGAAATGCTCGAACTCGACATGGAGGCAGAACGCTATGTAGTATCACAGGTGGACTTTGAGTTTTTTGACGTAGAAGCAACTGCCCTACTGAGGGATGAAGCCGTACGAGACATCGGGAGTATATATAAGTTTGGAGAAAAAGAAATAAAGAAACGAAGAGCGGAGTTCGAAGAATACCTCGTTAATGATGAAGAATGGAGAAAAGTTGTCGAGCACAGTACCTTTGATGAGATGTACTCTAGCGTCAGTACTCTGGAAAGGGCTCTTCTCAAAGTACGATTCACCAACTCTCGAACCCTGCACAAACTCGAAGATGTAAACCTCCCTACAATAAATTTCCAAACGATTTCTCCTACAGGTGACATGAGTCAATTCGTAGTTCCTGAGGAAACATGGCAGCAGCTGATTTTGATAGCCTTATCAGCAGAGGAATATCGGGATGAAACAAAAGAATTCGTTAGCAAGTACTTCCGAGAAAAAGAATTTTTCCTTCAGCAGGACGAACAGGCCCGTGGTAATTTGCGTAATTTGGTAAAAAATCAAGTGCCCAGGAAATTTACGAAAGTGGGGGCAGGAGATCTTATCATCGACCAGGGTGAAGTTGTAGGGAATCGACATTTGACAATGATGCAGGCGATGAAAAAAGCTATGAGTGCCAGTAGGAACTTGTGGCATCCGTTGACACTTCTCGGAAGCGCTATAGTTACATTGGTATCAATTTTTATTGGAATGTCGTATCTCGAGAATTTTCACTCCGATGTCTCTTCGTCGAATAAAAAACTCTTCCTGCTCGTCACGATTGTGGTACTAGCTTTAATCATGTCTAAGGTGATGGAATTCTTGCTTCTTAGAACTGACACCAACCTCTTTGAATTCGTCAGGTTCCCGCTTCTGCTTCCGTTCCCTGCAATTTTGATTTCCAGTTTGATGTCTACAGGGGTAGCCGTATTTGCTAGCGGATTCCTTGCAGTGGTCATGAGTACAACCCTTGCGGTTCAGCATCCTGGATTTTTGATCGTAAACCTTTTGCCAGCTGTGGTAGCGATACTCAGTACTTCTTCTTTGCGAAAGAGAAAAGAGGTATTTGTTATATGCATAAAAGCGTGGCTCTGCTGTATCACCTTGGTGACGGCGTTTCATTTTTATGACAATACTCTTTGGGGCGTAGCGATCTTTGCAGATATTTTCACCACGGCACTTTTTATGGTGTTAACAGGTGTTCTTATTGTGGGGCTTTTGCCTCTTTTAGAAGCTGGGTTTCGCATTATGACAGATGTGACTTTGATGGAGTTTATGGACCCTAACCACCACCTTCTTCGTAGGTTGGCAATAGAGGCTCCGGGAACCTATCAGCATTCTGTGGTCGTAGGAAACCTTGCTGAGGCCGGTGCTGTAGCAATAGGAGCGAATGGCTTGTTCTGCCGTGTTTCTACCCTATATCATGATATCGGTAAGCTGGCGACACCCCACTATTTTAGTGAAAACCAGCAAGGGGGAGTGAATATTCATCAATTACTTACCCCGCTGGAATCCGCCCAGGTCATTATTTCTCATGTAAGTGAAGGCGTGGCTATGGCTCGGAAAGCGGGGCTTCCAGAGCAATTCATTGATGTTATTAAAGAACATCATGGAACCACTTTGGTGTTTTGGTTCTATTCCAAGCAGTTAGAAAGCTTTGATGGTGACGAATCGAAAGTTGATGAAAGAGATTTTCGTTACATGGGGCCAAAACCCAGGAGGAAGGAATCAGCCATTATTATGATTGCGGACTCGCTGGAAGCTGCATCTCGCTCTCTTGATGAAGTAAACGAACATTCTGTCACAGAGCTCCTCGACAACATTGTAAGAGAAAAAATTAGAGATCAACAGTTTGACCGTAGTCTTCTAACTTTTGAAGAACTCGTCGTCGTAAAAAAAGCGATGGTCAAAACTCTTGTAGCGGTGGGGCATTCAAGGGTTAAGTACCCTAAACCTAAAAAAGAAGAGTCTCGGGTTGCTGCGGAATCAAAAGCTGGTTAAATAAAGAAACCTTAGATATGAGTTTTCGCAATATCAGTAATTACTTCCAAGCTCTCTACAGAAATATCGTATGAAAAAATAAAGTATTCTTTCTTCAGCATATTTTCTTTTGCTTCAGGGAGAGTAAAATACTCTTTGAGAGTAGGTAGCCTATAAGTAGCCCTGTATGTTTCAGAACAGGAAACATCTTGTCCAAGCTGACCAGAGAATACATCGGCTTCACCACGGCCGATTATCCCTCGATGAAGTATGGGTTCTCTGATCATCTCTTGCAAATAGGTGAAAGCTAACCATTGGATTTGAACCTGAATGATAAGTCATCATATGCTGAAGATTTCCTGGGCTTTTAAATGTTTTTTTTAAAAAAAAGAGCCGTTAGATATTGTAGTTGCTCCTGATTTTTTGCAGAGTAAAAACATATGGATGCAACCAGATCTTTTTTCATTTGTACTGTGACTTCATCGCGACACTGTGCTATTTGTTGGAATCCGATATTGCAAGCTTCTCGTACTTTTGAGTTTGTACTTGATAAATCCAAAAGCTCAATGGGATTCAGATAAGACATTATTAAAGGAGAAAGCTCATTTGAAGGGTCTGAAATAAGGTTTGCAGTACGATTGTGGATGCCTGAAGATATACTGATTGACATAACTAGCATCGAAATTAAATATTGATTATAAATAGTATGTCAAAAATGCGAGAACTGTTCAATTTTTTTGGTTAAATGTAGACGCAACGTGATAATGTCACCTATAAGGCGTTGTTGCATTAATCAACCACCGAGCTCATCGACCCGACTTTCGACATATTGAAGAATGAAACTATATTTTGGGGTTTAAGGGGTCCCCCCCCTTTTTTGGATTGCGGCAGTCCTCTGCCGCTTTCAGGTAGACAATAGTTTATCCTAAGTAGGTTGAGCCTTGGTTGATACACTCGTGAAAACACAAGTATGTTCTGAATAAAGCGGCAGAGGACTGCCGCACTCCAAAAAGGGGAGGGGTACCCTTTAAACTCCTGAGGCAGAGTAGTTTACTGTGAAAATGTCGAATGTCGAGACCGAGAACACAGAGGGGGGGCAAAATTTTCATCCGGCGAATGCCATTCTTCAGCAACTTTACATTGAAGTTTATAAGAAGACCTCTTCCTCCACCGCGTAGCTTAAGGTAGGAAAGCAATTGAGCTTCATGAACGGGAGCAAGTTCTTTCACGGACTTTATTTCCACGATTACTTGGTCCTCTACGATCAAATCCAAACGGTTTTGTGCAGAAAAGAAGAACGTAAGATATCTAAATCGCTGGAAGTTCAATACAAGCATAAAACCTACCAACTGATCTCAAAGGGAAATGGCAGAAGGTTGGCAGGTAAAACAGCAATGGTAGCAGAGCACGTTGATGGGATAAGAATAGAGTTTGATGGTGAAGAGTACAGATTACACGATCTTTGGAGACCAGTCTTACTGTGAGCGTGTGATGGACCGTAAAAAGGTTGATGCCTTTTTGGATAGAAAGAAGCCATTGTCAATTATCCAAAGACATCGGATGGGAATAATAGTAAGTTTTTAATTTGCCATCTTCTCCCCCCATGGGAGGAGGGGGTAATAGGCCTAAAGACTAACCCCAATTGAAAGTGTCTCTTTTATTACAAAGGTGACATTTCTACTTTGCACAAGAGGGTGACATTTTCATTTTGCGTTGACATTTGTTTGGTTAAATAATATTTTTTAAATGAATATATATGATTCGTGGAAAGTTAAATAATTGTAATTTAGAGCAATAGGCCATTTTTTCAAATTACGAAACGCTGCTTTTGGAGTCTTTTTTCACGCTATTTGAAAAATACGACTTAAGGAAGCTTAATAATATCCTTAGGCTTACTGCGATTATTCATCCTCTTTTTGAGTAGACTTTTCAAAAACCAATTGGGACAGACTAGGGAAAAGAACTGACTCATGCGATAACGCCAGTCAAATATCCTCACAGGCTTTTGAGATATTATTTGATTCCAGATTTCTTCAGCTGCAAATTCGACAGTCATCACATCCATAGGGTTATTCTGGTGGCTGAGTATTCCAGGGTTGGCCCTTTCGCGAAAGCGTGTTGCCACAACACCTGGGCAAGAGGCAAGCACTCGAATGCCATAATCCCTCATCTCCCAATCAAATGACTCGGAAAAAGCATTTACAAAAGTTTTCGATGCTGCATAAACACTTAAATTGGGAAAAGGGAAAAAAGCGGCTACAGAGGAGACATTCATAATCACGCCTTTCCTCTCTTTACTTACAAGTGCACGGGCACTCTCCAAAGAAAGTTCTAAGACAGCGTTGCCATTTAGTTCAAGTATATCCATTTGGGCACTTGTCTCAAAAGCTAGAGCCTGTCCATGGAGGCCAGATCCGGCATTGTTAATAACAAGGTCTGGAGTGTGTTCGTGTATCAAAGATATTAAAGTGGAGCGTTCTTCAGGTTTTCCTAGGTCACAGACATGGGTGACGACTTGCACTTTTGATTTGAGAGCATCCCGTAAATGACTTAAACGCTCTGTATTTCTCCCCGTGGCTAAAATATTTATGCCCTTTTCTGCAAGCAAATGGCAAAGAGCCTCGCCGATCCCTGAAGTTGCCCCAGTTACTAAAGCCAGTTGGAAAGTCATATAGCCTCTCATTTTTTTAAAAAAAAAGAGTTTATGGGTTAGGAGAAATCTTGTCCATAAGAGTCCTAGGTCGTCAGCAATTCCCGGTGTTTTTGACGTTGATAATAAAGGTGTTATAAATTAAAAAAGACACTCTAAAAAACCAAAAAAATGCTGCGGAAATAATTTTACCCCCCCCCCCCCCCCCCGCGGGGGGGGGGGGGCCGGGGGGGGGGGGGGGGGGTGTTGTGGGATATAAAAAAAAA
>JBLFWS010000140.1:0-9049 GCA_047611865.1 Chlamydiales bacterium | reverse complement strand
GCTACTCTTTTGGATGGTATGTCCAATTAGAAATGCTAATCGAATTTACTATAGGAGAGAAGCTATGACAGAATTTATACAAATACAATGGTCTTGTGGGAGCCTGGAAGAAGCTCGAAAAGTTAGTAGGTATCTAGTACAGGAACGTTATGTTGCCTGTGCCAATGTCATCCCTTGGTTAGAGTCCATATATATGTGGGACAACCAACTTGACACCTCCCAGGAATCAAAAGTCTATTTGAAGACTCGTTCAGAAAATTTCGATGCAATCAAAGAAGTTATTCTTCAGAACACTTCTTATGAACTCCCGGAAATTCTTTCTTTCTCTATTACCGATGGACACCAAGAATACCTCAACTGGATTCAAGAAAGCACTGTCTCTTTCGCAAAAGCTACAGTCTAGGTCATGTATTAAAATTAGGGAATGCCTGATTTTGTACTCGATCCAAGCCGTTAATGGTGCGCCCTTACTTGGCTGTTTTGTGGCGTAGGCAAAGCTTTCATGAGGAACGAAATCCCTCATGATGGCTTCGCCAATACCACAAAAGATCAAAAAAGCGGGCATTTGTAATCTTAATACACGACCTAAACCTGAGTTGAGCGCCAACTTACCCATAATTAAGTAGATACATAAGAAGAAATCTTGAACACTTCAGAAAGGCGCTGTTGCATAATTTAATACGTTTACAATCATTTATTTAACCACAGAGAGCACCGAGAACACAGAGATATAGAAAAATGCATAAAGTCTCTCAGAATATGCTATCAACTGATCTGTGATTTTTTATTTTCTCTGTGGCCTCTGTGATCTCGGTGGTTAAATTTTAATCATAAGCCTCTTGTAGACGCATGTTTTATGCAACAACGCCCTTCAGAAAGCTTCTGCACCAGAGTAGGGCCTACACCGGGTTTAAACTTGACTCGCACTAAAATTTCCCTGCCAGAGCTTGACCCGTAGGAGTAGATTTACGTTTTAGCTGAGCAGGTTTTCCCTCAAAGATGAGCTGCCCTCCCTTTGGCCCTCCACCAGGCCCCAGTTCAATCAACCAATCAGCCTGTCTCAAAATATCCAATTGGTGTTCGACGAACAAAACACTGTGTCCTTTTTCTACAAGACGGTGAAGGATTTTCACGAGTTTTTCAATATCATGGTAGTGAAGACCAGAGGATGGCTCATCCAGGATATAAAGAGTCGTTTCATGAGTTTTCCGCGCAAGTTCCGAAACAAGCTTCAGGCGTTGAATTTCTCCCCCCGAAAGCGTTGTAAAGTTTTGCCCTAAGGCAAGATACTCTAACCCCAACTCTTCCATTAAAAGTAATCTTGAAGCTATTTCGGGAATATTTTGAAATTTTTTGAAAGCTACTTCCACTGACATATCCAATACGTCCGCCATACTGGACTCTTCCCAAGTGACCTGCAAGGTTTCAAAGTTATATCGTTTTCCTTGGCAAACTTCGCAAGTAACAAACACATCTGCCATGAAAGGCATAGAAACTCGGACTTGGCCCATTCCCTCACAAGCGTCGCACCTTCCCCCTTTTTTATTCAGGCTAAAGTGGGTGGATGTGTATCCACGTGCTTTTGCTAATTTTGTTTCCGCAAAAAGTTTCCGCAGTGGAGTCATGACTCCCACATAAGTTGCTGGTGTGGACCGAAGGGATATGCCACCTTGCTTTTGCTCTACAACAATAAGTCTCTTAAGGGACTGGTATCCCTGTAACATTGTAGGTCTGGCGGTGTTGTTCATTATAGCACGCATTTCAGTAGCTATAGCATCTACTAGCAAGCTGGATTTTCCAGAACCTGAAACCCCACAAAATCCTACCAAAGCATTGAGAGGTATCTCCACCGAAAAATCTTTTAAATTATGACAGTTTACTGAGCTAACAGTCATTTTCCCCGCTAACTTACTTCCATTTCTCTTGGTGGGCATTTTCATTTTTCCACTCAAGCAATCACCTGTTAACGACGCCCCCTCTTTAAGCATCTCTTCGTATGATCCTTGAAAAGTAATTTCTCCTCCGTGAACTCCTGCTCCTCTTCCCAGTTCAACAATCATATCCGCATGAGAAATCAAAGTTTTCTGATGTTCTACGAGAATAACCGAATTGTCCAAATCACGAAGCTGCTCTACGACTTTCACCAAGTACTGCACATCTTGATAGTGAAGGCCAGTAGAGGGCTCATCTAAAACATAGAGAACGCCAGAAAGCTTGGCCCCTATTTGTGCAGCAAGTTGCACTCTTTGAGCCTCACCCTCACTTAAAGTAGCTCCCTGTCGATCCAATTCCAGATAGCCTAGACCTACCTGCTGTAGAAATGTAAGCCGAGAGATTATATCCGGGAGGATTTCTTCTGCTATTTTAGCCCTATTGTCTTCCAGCTTCCAGGAACTTATTTCTTCGAGCGCCCCCTCTACCGTCATGACACATAAATCATGGATTCCCCTACCCTCAATTCGACAAAATCGACTCTCAGCCTTAAGTCTTCCCCCATTGCATTCGGGACAAATCTCCCAACTCACAAAGTCCATGGAAGTAAAGCGTGATTTACCCGGGTTTTCCTCAAGGTCCTCTTGAATCATGGCCACAAGGCCTTTCCATTTCGTTATTAATTTACGTTCATTTCCATCAAGATCAACAGCCACGGGGAATTCTTCATCGCCACCATAGAGTACTTCAGTGGAGAGACTTTCTTCGCCATCTCCATAAGCTTCATCTTCTGAAAGCAGATGTTTAGAAGCGTAGGCATTCCATAGTACTTGATAATGACAAGCTTTCCTTCGTGGAAACTTCTCTATGAGATTTGTTAGCTGCTCATCTAAAGGTTGGTCTTTATCCAGGAAGATCTCTTCACCTTGGACTTTTTCTTTCCCCCCTTTGCCGTGACATTCAGGGCAAGCGCCATGTATAGACTTATAATTAAAGTCTGCCATTCCAAGAGGGGCGAAAGAGAGTCCTGTTTCGGGACATACGTAAATTTCGGTGAAATATCGCTGGCTCCCTTCTTTTCCTTCTTGAACTTTTAGGACTCCCCTTCCGAGCTCCAAAGCCGTTACAACAGATTCGTTCAAGCGAGATCGAATTTCTGTTTTCATTATAATTCTATCGATAACCACTTCTAAATGAGGATCTCCTTGTACATCGGGTACAGGGTCCTCGGGAGAAAATTCTTCGCCGTTAATACGTAGACGTATAAAACCCTGTTGCCTCAGGCGCGATACAGCCGGGACGAGCTCTTCAAACTCCAGGCTTACAGGAGCTATTAGTTGTAAGCGCTCTCCTTCTTCATATTCACGAAGAATACTTTCCACTATTTCCTGTCGAGTCTGACGCAAGAGTCTTTTATCTGTTGCGGGGCTAAACTGCTCTCCTATTTTGGCAAATAGCACACAAAGGAAGTCGTGAATATCCGTTTGGGCAATTACCGTCCCACGAGGGTTAACCTTACCTCTTCCCTGCCCTATCGCCAAAGTTGGGGACAAACCTTCAATCAAGTCCACATCTGGTTTGGGTAATTGCCTGATAAAGGAGCGAGCCTGTGGAGAGAGGGACTCCATATAGCGCCTTTGACCTTCAGCGTAGATGGTGTCAAATGCTAACGAAGACTTTCCCGAACCGCTAACCCCTGTAAAAACAATAATTTTATATTTTGGGATATCCAGATCTATATCTTTTAAATTATGCTGCCGACAGCCTCGAATACGAATAACTCGCTCTTTCATTCTCAAATCCCTGGTATAAACTGCCCAATTTATCAAAAAATGAAAAAGGGCAGGTCGTAGATTCTACTTACTCCAATATATACACCTATCTTAATGGAACGCAAAGCCTGAAAAATGACTTACAAAAACTTTCCTTGAAAGGATAGCTTCAAAAAAAACACTACCCTGCAACGCTGTTATCACGTAAGTTCTTAGGAAGTCTTTTGTAAGAACGGCTGAAGCAGAGTACCCGAGCAATTACTGTGAGGCCAAAAAAGCCTTGTATTAAATCAATTCAGTCGTCAGAATAGACACATATTTTTTTGTTGAAAATTCTTACTCCTTATAGGGAAATATGCAACAGTTTGTAGAGTACATAGTTCAAAATATAGTAGATACCCCAACTGATGTTAAGGTAGCATGCTTTGAAGGTCAAAGAGGCACCATTATTGAGGTACAAGTTGCCAAAGAAGATATCGGTAAAGTCGTTGGAAAAAACGGGAGAACGATTCAAGCACTTCGGACTGTCGCGATGATTGCTGGAACAAAACTTGGCCGTCACGTACGTCTTGAGTTGATAGAATAGCCTCATCCAAGCTTGGTACCACCCATTTGTAATAAGTCTTTTCTAATTGCACTCTAAAACCTCACCTTGTGAGGTTCATTTTTTTATATATTTGTCATTTTCTCTCCTTTCCTGAGATACCTGTCTTGCTTATTCTAAAGAGCTTCCGATCTCTATAGAGGGGCCTGATATTTTTTTATGTTTAAAATTTTTTATTTATGATAGCTTGGCATTTTATAAGACAAGGTTAAACCAAGCAGTAAGGGAGGGAGGCAAATGCCATCCTTAAATAAAGTCTTCTTAGCAGGAAACCTAACTAGAGATCCAGAACTACGCAAAACACCTAACGGAGCGTCTGTTACAGATTTGCTCATTGCACTTAACCGCGATTTCATGGTTAACGGAGAAAGGCAACAGGAAGTATGTTTTGTCGACGTAGTCGTCTGGGGTAAACAGGCTGAAGAATGCGTTCGAAGACTTTCCTGTTCATCACCTGTCCTTGTAGAGGGCCGGTTACAGCTTGACACCTGGTACAGTAGTGGTGGAGACAAGCGTTGTAAGCTTCGTGTCGCAGCAGAGCGTGTGCAGTTTTTAGATAAAACACGCCATAAGTCCGCCACGACTTCAACGTGTGAGATTGCAGAGCCCGTAAAGCAGTAGCCACAAATTATGTGGCGAAACATAAAAAAAATCATTCACGAAAACAACAATTTTGTGTTGACAACACATGTCAACCCCGATGGTGACGGTGTTGGATCTTCATGTGCCTTCACTGAGCTTTTGCTTCATTTTCGCAAAAAGGTCCGTCTAATCTGTGACGACCCAGTCCCCAAAAAACTTAGTTTTCTTGATTATCATGGAACTCATGAAGTTTTTGATGAAAACGAGGACTACAGCGATGTCCAAGTTTTAATTGTGCTAGACACTCATGAAAAGGAACGCATCGGTCGACTTAAAAACCTTTTAGACAAAAAAAATATTATAAGCGTATGTATTGATCACCACCCATCCAAAGAAATTTTTACGCCCCATACACTTCTGGATTCCAAGGCTTGTTCTGTAGGAGCCATGATTTATACCTTATTCAAAGAATGTGGCATCGAATTAAACATTCGAGCAGCTACAGGAATTTATACTAGTATCATTTGTGATACAGGACGCTTTTCGTATTCCTCAACGACACGAAAGGCGCATAAAATCGCCGATGAGTGCATCAAATTAGGCGTAGATCCAAATATTATGCACATGCGCCTTTTCCAGCAGATTCCTCTATCCCATATGAAAATCATCGCCCAAGCTTTACAGCATATTGAAATGCACGCAGAAAATCGCGTTGCCGTGCAAGTTATTCATCTCAAAGATTATGAAGATGAGGAATCGGATATTCATGACATTGAATTCTTACATCACGAGTTCAATAAAGCAATTGAAGGGGTCGAATGTGTCGTAGTTCTAACAGAACTAAGAGACCTAAGCACAAGAGTTTCTATACGCTCGAAAACCGACTTGGACATCGGAAAAATTATGAGAGCTGTAGGAGGCGGGGGCCACAGTCAAGCTGCGGGAGTGACCTGGAATTGCAGTGTTAAAGAAGCCAAAGAAAAAGTCGTTGGACTAATCACACAAGGTATGTCATAAAAACCCTTTCATAATTATTGAGAGTTTCTTATGATTTATTATGAATGGAGAGAAATTTTAAGAGGGTATTTATATGGAAGCAGGTGTCGAGTTATCAACCGAAAAGAAAAATGACGTACTTATTTTAAGAGTTGGAGGGAGACTGGACGCCATATCTTCGCCTCAGCTTGAGAAGCAGGTAATGGAATCGATCAATGAAGGCAACCACAACAAAGTTCTTATGAACTTTGAACAGGTTGACTACCTAAGTAGTGCTGGAATGCGCCTACTCCTCTCTACTACGAAAAAAATGAAGAGCAAGGAAGGCAAATTTGTCATTTGTACCATCAGTGACAGCGTTATGGAAGTTATTAAGATGGCTGGATTTGACCACATTCTTAATATCAAATCTTCCGAAGATGAAGGCCTCGCTGAATTTTAATTAGAGTGTGTGCAAAGACATTCCAGTCAGCGCAACGTTTTTTATCGTATGAGGTGAAGTCTTTATAGAGCTCCTATCAAGATTTCGCCTCATCCTGTTGATAGTACATGATAAAAATCCTCTACCTAATTTCTCACGAAACACTTAGCATAGCTATAAACGATATTCCTGGAAGATGAAGAGGAGGAATGTTTGAATACCGGATCTATTTACCAACAAAAAGAACTTGAAAAGATCCTGGTTGGAGCTTTTAAGCCAAAAGAGCAACTAAAGCCCTTACCCTTAAGAAGAGCTCGCCCTAAAGTTATTATTATCTCTGGACCTACAGGCTGCGGAAAGACTGAATTAAGTCTTTTCCTTGCCCAAGCCCTACGGGGCGAAGTGGTTTCTGCGGATTCTATGCAAGTGTACCGAGGTATGGACATTGGGACAGCCAAAGCCACTGCCAATCAAAGATCTCTAATCCCCCATCATCTCATTGACATCAGAAATCTTAGGGAGCCCTTCAATGTATCCGACTTCTACAGTGAAGCTAGGCATATCTGTGAAAAGCTCTGCTCACATAATGTCATACCGATTATCGTAGGCGGTTCAGGTTTCTATCTTCATACCTTATTATACGGCCCACCGAATGGCCCCCCATCAGTACCTGAGATACGTCAGGCTCTTGAAAATGAAGCCGAGCGGATTGGTATGGAGCATTTATTTCACCGACTGCAGACTCAGGATCCTAAATACGCAGCTTCGATCACTCCTAATGACCGCCAAAAGGTAATACGGGCTCTAGAGATCATCACACTGACTGGTGATCCTGTCAGCCGCTTACCATGGAAAGAGCGAAACACATCCTTAGGTTACGATTTTCGCTGCTGGTTTATCCACCGCTCCCGGGCCAACCTGTATACCCGAGTCGAAAAGCGATGTGAGCAAATGCTGGAGCATGGGCTTTTGGATGAAGTCACCCGCTTAAAGGGAGAGGGCCTTCTCGAGAACCCCTCCGCAGCTCAAGCTATAGGCTACCGTCAGACTCTGGACTTTCTAAAAACAGATCAGAGTGAAGCTGATTATGAAAAATTTATGCAAGAGTTCAAACAAGCTTCTAGACGATATGTGAAAAGACAGTTTACCTGGTTCAAAAAGGAAAAATCCTTTCAATGGCTCGATCTCGAGCTTCACGACCTCGAAACAGCTGTAGACATCATCATCCGAGACTTTAAAAGATTTTAACCTCACCTTGATTTAGGCCACCATGACCACTATCTCCTGCATTTCCGGAAGTCTGCGTGAGGGTTCTCATTCTCAAAAAGCTCTCCAAAGGGCCATGGCTCTTCTTGAATCCCATGGGGAGAAGCCCAAGCTAATTGACCTGAGAACAATGAACCTCCCCTTTTGTAATGGCGAGGATAAGTATCCAGAATACCCAGATGTCGAGCACTTACGCCAAGCCGTAGCAGAGACACAGGGGCTAATCCTTTGTTCCCCGGAATATCACGGAGGAATAAGCGGAGTATTAAAGAACACCCTTGATTTACTAGACTACAGTCAAATCCGAAACAAATACGTTGGAATTATTAGTATTCTCGGTGGAGGCTCCAGCTTCAATGCAGTAAATTCCCTTACTCAAACTTGCCATCACCTTCACGCCTGGGTCATTCCTCGTCCGGTAATCATAACCCACGCGGATACAGCTTTCAATCATGATGGAAATTTTGCTCATTCAGATCATGAGGAACGCTTAAACGCACTAGTTCTTGAGCTTATTAATGCTGTTAACAAGGGCAATAACAACCCAGAAAAGTAAAAGATTATTTTAATAAAGGGCTATTATTTTAATAAAAACCCTTTACGGTTTGATATATATCCTATTTCTTTATAAGTTTTTTAGTGATTCAGAGACTTTTCCAGCTCTCCTCCTAGTTTTAAGTAAAATAAGGGGTGGGAATAAGCCTCCTTACATATTTTCACATAAACTCTGAAGCTAAAAAACTTTACAGAAAATACTCATTCTTCTACTATTGTGGCCTAACATAGATAAAGAAACCGTTTCGCATAATCTATTGTCTAAAAAGTTCCCAGTTTCGATCAGCGATAGGACAAACTAAAAAATGAGCAAAGCATCTCTTATGATAAAGAAAGACATTATAACCTCTTCTTCAGAACAAGAACAAACTTCTCATGAAATCACGGACCTAACCCAGGTCGAAAGTGACATGAACTCAAAAACACCGGCCAATATTGAGGTCGATTTTGAGGCAAAAGAAGTGTTCTTAAAAGAACTTTCACCTGAAAAAGAGATAGCTGGGCAAGACCTCGCTGACGAAGAAAAATTAGTCGCAGAGCAAGTCGAGTTACCTAAAGAAGAAATCCAGCAAGAAGACTCTTTAGAAATGGATTCCACAAAGCTATCCCTCGAAACATTGAGCGATAACGACAAAGTGGTAGAGCAAGCAGAAGTTTCCGTAGAAAATCCAGTAGCAGAACAAGCTGAAGTTTCCGTAGAAAATCCAGTAGCAGAACAAGCTGAAGTTTCCGTAGAAAATCCAGTAGCAGAACAAGCTGAAGTTTCCGTAGAAAATCCAGTAGTAGAGCAAGCAGAAGTTTCCGTAGAAAATCCAGTAGTAGAGCAAGCAGAAGTTTCCGGTGATAGCGTAAAGCAAGTCCCGGCGATCCCTTCAGTTGAAGAGTTTAAGAAAACTCTGGAAACTGTTGCTGATCCGGAAG
>JBLFWS010000139.1:0-9074 GCA_047611865.1 Chlamydiales bacterium | reverse complement strand
TTCTTCGCGAATTTAGGACTCTTCACAATGGAAAAAGCCAGAGTCCTAGAGCTAGCGTGTCGATCCCGATGAGGAAACTACTAACTGGAGAGCCGTATGCGTTAATAGCGCACGTGCGGTTCGGAGGTAGGGGTGGCGAAATCCATCCCTACCCCTATCAAAGGGGAGACTATTTTCCGGCACTCGACGAACTGCGTTCCTCTCGCACTCAGTCAGCACCCTCGTTCCGAGGGCACTGATTAGCCCGCTTGCAGCGGTTGACGATACCTGTCAGAATACGAATTACGACAGGTACCGTCACTCCAACAGAGGTGGATACCGTCAGTGCCATTGGAATAATGGTGCTGATTGAGTGTGAGAGGAACGGAGTTCATCGAGTGTCAAAATAATCAAAGCTATCGTCATATCTATAAATAGATTTCAAAACCTCGGACACTAAATGGGAGTCCAGAGGGCTGGCCCTTTGGTGGGGTTTGGGGCGAAGCCCCGAAAAAGGTTTAACCTCCGAATCATCAAAACAAACTCTTAAGAAAAAGAAGGAACTGTTAATGTATTTTTTAATGAAATACACGTAAGAAAATGGAGAGGGCCGTGGCTATAGGATACGCAGAAGATATCGAAAAATACCTTTCGGAAGACATAAGAAATCATATGAAGGAAAGCCTGGGAAGTTTTCAAGCTACAGGTCTTTCGAAATTTGCGAATAAAAATTTGGTGGTGGTGAGTCCGGCATTTCCTCGTCACGATATAACATCTTCGGCCTGTCGTGTTTCTAATATTCTGAATATCTTTGCGGAATTGGGGCTAAACGTTCAGCACCTTTTCTTTCACTACCCGAAAGGCTTTGATGTAAGAGCCTATGCAGAAAAATATCCATCCAATGTGCAGTTCACCCATGTTCCTGCTGACGCCTCGACATTTCTGCGTTTATTAAGTTCTCAAAATGTGGATTACTTGTGGATAACTGATTTTTGGCGAGAGGTAGATATTCAGTTTCTGATGCAGATAGCCTTGGATCTAAAGATGTCTACAGGGGCGAAGCTGATCATTGACTCTGTAGACTTTCACTGTAAAAAATACATTAGGAAATTTAGAGAGCAGAAAAGTGGAGAGGATCTATTTCGCTCAAGGCGTTTCCTTGCACTGGCGGCGAGTTTTTATTCTTTGGCTGATGTGGTGACAGTGGTTTCGGCAGAGGAGAAAAGAGATATAGAGAAAAATATTCCCTACGTAAAATCTGTAGAAATAGTCCCAAACATACACCAGCTGATGATTCCGGAGAAAACTTTTGAACAGCGTAAGCACCTTTGCTATGTGGGGAATTTCGGGGTAAATCAAAATATAGATGCGGTGAGACATTTTATAGCCAAGATATTTCCCTTTATTCTGGAGAAAGATCCGTCCATTGAATTTCATATCGTCGGGAGTCGATCAGAAGATTTACGAGAAGAATGTGAGTCCGAAACGGTGAAAGTCATTGGCTACGTGGAAGACATGAAGAAGACCCTGGAAGACTACCGGGTGTTTGTATGTCCTATGATTTATGGTGCGGGGCTTAAGGGAAAGATTGGGTCGGCTGTTGAGGCTGGGTTACCATTTGTTGGGACGTCTATTGGGGTAGAAGGATACCCTGTAAAGGATGGAGAGCAGTGTTTCATCGCAGACGATCCTGAAGAGTTTGCTTCAAAGTGCATGCAGCTCTATGAGGACCCAAAGCTTTGGTACCAATTCAGCTCTAATTCGATGATGATGGTTTCTGAAAATTATAGTAGGAAGTCAGTTTTAAAAATGATTCAAGACTTCATGCCTGAGATAAGCACTCCAGAAGTTGGTGGGGGACTTACTCCATGGACACAGGTGTCGAACCTGACAGTGGCCTTTTTAGGAGGGGATAAGGATGCAATTTTTTCTATGGAATCCCTTCTTGCGAGCTCTTGTAAGGTGCATTATCTTTATAATAAGAATCCGGGGGAGAGCTCTCAGATAAATGATCTGAAAGAGCATGGTGCCGTCGTTACGGAGAGACCAAGTACGAGTGTAGAATATCACGCATGGGCAGCAAAAGAAAAACCTCAAGTTCTTTGGATATCTTATCCTCACGACAATATTGAAGAATTATTATTTTTGGCGACTTTAGCTCAGGAGCTAAAAGGCAAAGTTGAAATTATTGTGGATGCAAGATCTTGGGATGGCATAGCCCGTTTTGATCAAGGTTTTAGTGAGTCTGCACGGAGAGTTCTTTTTTCCTGTGCTTCAAAAGTGCTAACAGAAAACCTGGGCAAAAGAATTCGATTATTTCAGGAGGTGGGCACGGTTGCGGATATCATTCCGTGTCTTGCTGGGGCCAGGGCAAAAATACAGAACTCTGTATCGGAACTTTTGGAAACGGTCTTTATTTTTCAGGAAGGTGAAGCTGTCGCGCAAGAGGCCGAAGAGCAGGCTAATGAATGGCAAGAAAAGTTGGCTCGCGGAGAGGAGGCTCTTGATGACTGGGATTTCGATGAGGCAAAAGAGAAGTTCGAAGAGCTCTTGGAAGAAACGGATCTTTTCGAAAAATTAGATCCTCTCTTACGAGACTGGGATCTGATAGAAGCGGAAAAATTGTTAAAGGAGCAGCTCCCTCTTCAAATACTGGCATACTGTGGAATGGCTGTCAGCGAATATGTGGAAGGGGATAAAAAAGATGCTCTTTTATATCTCTCCAAAGCAGCCTCAATAGTTCCTTTTGATGAACTCGTGCAAAAGAATCTCGCAAAAATCTGTGAAGATCTAGGCATTGTGGGTTTAAAAGAAGCTGTGAAGGCCTATCAGTTTGTTTTGGAGGAGGCGCCGGGTGATAGCGAATCTATGCTTCGTATGGCTAATCTCTTCAATAAAATAGGAAATCTGGTAACCGTTCAGCATTTTATTATTCAGGCTAGTCAATTTCCGCCACCGAGTGCAGAGGTTTGGCAGCAACGTTTGGATTTGATAGAGGAAAATAAAAAGAAATGGTGTGAGGAACTAGGCTTCATGGAGGCTTTTGATGAGGAGAGTTTTGATGAAGGGAGGATTTCTGAAATTTTACAGAAAAATTTGGAAAAGGGGGGGTGGGAAAAGAGGCTTCCCCTATATCAGAGTTTCTTCAGATCTAGTGAATTTCTCAATGACGTAGAGGAACCTAAGGTTTCTGTAGTTGTAGCTTCTTCCCAAATATTGGAAAATACTCTTTCATGCATAAAATCTATTCATGAACAAAAGTCGGTAGGCTTAGAGTTAATTTTCGTTGACAATGGAGGGAGAGAAGGGGAATTTGAGCATATCAGACCCTATGTCGACACCTTTATTAGCCTGAAAAAGAACAGCGGAGAAAACATAGCGCGGAATATCGCTACGATCTTTGCAAAAGCGCCTATTGCTCTGTTCTTTCATGAGAATTGTATCCCTGAAGCTTCTTGCGTAGAGAGTCATTTGGGTGCTTATGGGGAATATGAGGCTTTGGCAGTAAGGGGTAAAATTCTTCCTGTGACAAGCAGTCCGTATAGCTGCCCTGATACAAGCAAGTATCGACCCTTCGATGACCCTTGCCCCTGCCCGATTAATATCGAGGGGAATACTTCTTTCTTGATTGATGCTTTCTTTGAAGCTGGTGGCTGGAGCGATGAGGTCGCTGTTGGGGGAGGCCCTGAGGTGAGTCACAGAATTTTGCGGGTAGATCCTGACCTGAGAAAACAAATTTATCTTCCAGAGGCTATCATCCGTTATAACTATGCCAGTAGCTATGAAGAGTCGGAAGCACAAGATAAAATCGAAGAGAAGAATGAAGAACGGCTGTCTATGCTGGGATTGAATGAGTCCTACACGGATTTTTGGAAGCCATTTAGCTCTGATTCGACAACGCTTCAAACAAAGGAAAATGCTGCTTGGTCAGCAGAGACACTACAGAGGGCTACAACAAGAGAAGTTCTTGAGCAGGCTTTGAAAGTGGATTCCTATGATGCTCGTTTTCACGAGTCTATAGGCTCCCTTTATTTCGACAGCGGAGAATTGTGGAAGGGGCTAGGGCATTTGTCTAAAGCTATAGAACTCAGTCCTCTTTTTCGTAAGGCACTATTTTCATTTGTAAAAGCTTGCTATGGCCTAAACCTCAGTCAAGAGGCTATTAAAGTTTGTCACCGATACTTAATCTATGTTCCAGACGATGAAGAAGTCCTGGAAAGGATAATCCAATTGCAAGGAATCGTCGAGGGCAAGGATGACCTCTACAAGCTTAGAAAATACGATTCCTTTCCTTCAGGGGATTTTTAGATCGGGCCGTGGGTAGGTGTAGTTTCACTAATTGCTTAGATGGCGAAAAAAAATATTTTCAAACGCTGTCTTGAGCAATAAGAATAGATTTTATATACCTTTAGTTTGGTTTGCGAAGAAGCATCTCGCAGTATTATTTTTATAATGAACTTTCAAGGGCGGAAATTGGGTTATGAAACGATTATTCGAAGTTAGCTGGGAAGTATGTAATAAAGTGGGCGGTATCCATACCGTCCTCGTATCAAAAGTTTCAGAGGCTCTAAAAGAATTTAACGATAACTACTGGATGCTAGGGCCTTTGCTAGACGAAAATAGCGAATTTCAGGAAAGCGATGAGCCCGAGTGGCAAAGTATACGTCAGGGATTATGTGCCCGCAATTTAAATTGTCGTTTGGGAAGATGGAAAATTCCAGGTTCACCAAAAGTTATTCTGGTGGATTTTAGAAACCGATATGATTGTAAAAAGCTTCTTTTCGACTACTGGAAAGATTTCAATGTAGACTCTTATTTCAGTTCACACGACTACGAAGAACCCGTTTCTTTTGCAACGGCTGCGGCAGAAGTAATCGAAATTGTAAATCAATCTTTCTGTTCTACAGAGAGAGACTCTACATTAGCACACTTTCACGAGTGGATGTGTGGTGCCGGAGCTCTTCGCTTGAAGAAGCGCGTTCCAGAAATCGCTACAGTTTTTACGACACACGCGACAGTTATGGGGCGAGCCATGGCAAATAGCGGCGTTGACATCTACAATAATAAAAAATTGTCGATGATGCTTGATCCTGGAGCCTATGGTGTGACGGCAAAACATTCTCTTGAGATGGCAAGTGCCCGGGAAAGTGATTCTTTCACTGCTGTAAGTCAGGTAACAGCTGAAGAGTGCTCAGTTATTCTTAACAAGTCTCCGGATATAGTTCTTCCGAACGGATTCACTTTACCAAAAGAGCCAAGTGCTGAAGAGAATGAAAAAACCCGAAAGCGCTTATCCTCAATAGCTGAGAAATTCTTAGGGAAAAAGCTTCCCTCAGAGACCTTCTTTTGTGTTACATCAGGTCGTTATGAGTTTCACAACAAAGGCTTCGACACATTAATAAAAAGTGCTGGCATATTGGATAAGGAAATCCGAGCTCAAGATCAATATCCTCCGGTTGTAATATGGATACTCGTAGCAGGTTGGCATCACGGGGTTTCAGAAAATGCCTTACATCGTATTCAGAGTGGGAATACAGAAATCTATGATACGCCTGTGGGTATCGCGACACATAAGCTGCATGACGAGCAACACGATTCGATCCTTGCAGCTTGCCACAAGGAAAATTTGTGCAATTCTAAAGAAAATAAAGTGAACATTATCTTTTGCCCTGCATACTTGGAGGGTCATGATGGGATTTTTGACATGCCCTATTACGATATTCTTGCAGCCAATGACTTGGGTCTCTTTCCTTCCTATTACGAGCCATGGGGGTATACTCCGCAAGAAAGTTTAACGTTTGGTGTCCCCACCATAACTAGCGATGTTGCAGGGTTCGGACGCTGGGCAAAAACGGAAAAACATGTTGGCAGTGGTGCGATTCATGTTTTGGAACGATCAGGAGATAGTGAAGAAACGGTTGTTAACGAACTGAAAAATAGAATGAAAGAATTTTGCGGGCTCTCTAGAAAAAGTCTCGCAGCACTTCGACTGGAGGGAAAAGAAATTGCAAAAAACTGTGATTGGAAACATTTCTACCCTCATTACAAGGAAGCTTATCGTATAGCCTTAAATAATGCTCATGCCCGCAGGCACTCCTCAATACCTACTATGGAAGATAACGGGGTGAGTTTATCTACACCAGATAGTGGCTCACGAGATCCTCATTACAGGTTTTTTTCTAAGCCTTCTCAGTTACCCAAAGAGATCGCAAAACTTGAAGAGCTGGCGTATAACCTTTTTTGGGCATGGCATCCTGGAGCACAAAAACTTTTCAAATCAATTGATGCTGTATTGTGGAAAAAAACAAAAAGTAACCCTGTCAAACTTTTACAAGATGTGGATGAGGCAACGCTGATTCAAAAATCGAAGTCGGCGGAGTTTTTGGGCGCGTACGATGCGGTAATGGAGGATTTCTTCAGATACCTTCAGGAAAAAGAAAAATTTGTGAAACCAAGCCATGCTATTACCGACAATTCTCCTGTTGCCTATTTCTCCATGGAGTTTGGACTACATGAGTGCCTACCGATTTATTCCGGAGGGCTGGGTATCCTGTCTGGGGATCATATGAAAGCGGCTTCGGACTTGAATATACCCATTATTGGTGTTGGCTTGATGTACAAGAGGGGGTATTTTAAGCAAAGAATAAGTCTCAATGGAGAGCAATTAGAGGAATACCCTGAGCTTGATTGCGCCCGGATGCCTATTAAAAGCCTTGTTGACGAAAATAATGAAGACGTACAAATTTGTATCGAAGTATCTGACAGGAAAATCTATGTCAGGGTATGGGAGGTGAATGTAGGAAGAACAAAGCTATACCTCCTTGATTCTGACGTTAATGAAAACAACGCTCAGGACAGAGAAATCACCGCAAAACTTTACGAATCATCAAGAGAAATACGTCTGATACAGGAAATTATTCTAGGATGGGGTGGAGTACGCCTGATCCATGATGTTCTGAAGATTAAACCCGCCTTATTTCATCTTAACGAAGGGCATTCAGGATTCCTCCTTATCGAACGGGTAAATCGATATTTACAGGATGGCTTGTCTTTTGAGGAAGCACGTGAGGTGGTAAAGGCATCCTCAATTTTTACGACTCACACCCCTGTCCCTGCCGGTAATGAAGAGTTTGATCCCGAATTGATAAGACGTTATTTTTCAGAAACTATTCAGAAGATGGGGATTCATTGGAATCAATTCTATGAATTAGGCTGCATGAGACCCCTTGACACACGAAGCCGATTTTCGATGACGGTGATGGCATTGAAAATGTGTCACCAATCTAACGGCGTATCTAAATTACATGGAGAAACCTCTCGTAAAATGTGGAGTGGCATTTGGGAGGGGATTAGTCCAGAAGAAATTCCTATTTCCTCCGTAACAAATGGTATTCATCTTCCTACTTGGGTAGGGAATGAGATGCGAGAGCTTTTCCATAAAAGCAAGATGTTCAATTTCGAAGCAGACAACGATAACGAAGATAGATGGAAAGAGATTTCCCAGATTGATGACAAGGAATTGTGGGAAGCGCACTACCGGCAAAAAGAAGATTTGATCAATACACTGAAAGTTAAAATCGTTAACGACTACACTAGACGCGGGGAGGATCCTGATCTGATAAAGGTCACTTTAGGGCAACTTTCTCCGGATGCTCTCGTTATTGGGTTTGCTAGACGTTTTGCCACATACAAAAGGGCAATGATGCTTGTTAAGGATCTTGATGCCCTTGAGGAGATTGTCGGTAACCCTGACAGACCTGTGTTGATTGTAGTAGCTGGAAAAGCTCATCCAAATGATGGTATGGGTAAAAAGGTCCTGCAAGATATCGTGAACTCTTCGAAATGCCATAACCTTCGTGGACGCTTGATATTTGTCGAAAACTACGATATGGCCTTCGGAAAGAAGCTGACACAAGGTGTAGACCTCTGGTTAAACTTACCCGTCATGAAACATGAAGCTAGTGGTACTAGCGGCATGAAGGTAGCCCCCAATGGAGGACTGAATTTTTCTGTACCTGATGGATGGTGGGCGGAAGCTTGTATGAAAGATGCCGGGTGGACTCTGGATAGTCATGTTAACTATACGAACCAGGAACATCAGGATCAAATTGATAATCTTTCCTTGATGACGATATTAAGAGAAGAGGTGATACCTGTTTATTTTGAGAGAAATAAGAAAAATTACTCTCCTCGATGGGTAAAACTTATTAAAAATTCTTTACGTCACCTATGCCCACAATTTTCAGCTATGAGAATGCTACGGGAATATTATACGCAGATGTATTTACCTACAGCAGAGCATGCTGACAAATTAATTAAAGACAATTTTGAACCTATTAAAGCTCTTGCTGAATGGAAGGGGAATGTAAAAAGTCGTTTCCATACTTTAAGGGTTGTTCAGTCAAAAATTAAGGGTATTCACGGGGACGAAGTTAACCTGGAGGGTGAAGTAAGCCTCTCTCTGAAGATAAATATAGGGGAGATGTTACAAAAAGAAATTCGCCCTGAATTTGTTATAGGGCTGAAAGACCCACATGATTCACACCGTGAGCCTCCTCAAGTTTTAGCATTAAAGCCATTAGAAGAGCAAGGTACCCAGGGAGATCTGATAGAGTACTCCCTTTCTCACACAGTAAAAAAGAACGGTCTCTATTATTACGGTATACGTGTAACACCCTGCCACCCTCTCCTGGAAAATTCACAAGAATTGGGGCTGGTATATTGGATCTAAAGTCCTAGCTATTTGCTTATCTAGTCAAATTCCACCGGGGGTCCGCCCCCCTTGGTGTTCTTAATACACGACCTAGGTCGTGTATTAAAATTAGGGAATGTCTGATTTTGAGGGCATTTTTTTGTGATTTTGAATTGTATGAGGCTCAGCATACTTAGATAAGTCGGTGAGCCGAGCACAATTTAAAAGCGCTGAAAAAGGCTCCAAAAGCAGCGTTTCGTAATTTTAATACACGACCTAGTGCTTTGAAATTACGAAACGTTGCTTTTTTGATCTTTTGTGGCATTGGCGAAGCCTTCATGAGGAACGAAGTTCCGCTACAGTAATAGCCTAGTCCGAAGTGAGCCCTTGGCGAACGTAGGGC
>JBLFWS010000138.1:0-9179 GCA_047611865.1 Chlamydiales bacterium | reverse complement strand
CTAATCCGGTTATTTGGATAAGGGTAGGGATTAATTTCCAGCCGCGAGGCTATATTATCCTCGATTCTTACACCGCACTCCCCCTGTAGAAAATCACGTTGTGCAAGAGCCTTCTCCGACCAAGTGATCGAATAGCGAACCTGCTCCTCCATCTCGTCAAGCCAACCCTGTCTTTTTGAACTGAAAGAGTCGGCATAGTCAATATAGGGCTTGATATCCAATACGGGAGTCCCATCCAATAGGTCATGATTTCGGATGGTGAGTTCCCGGCCTTTCACTTCCACTAATTCTACACAGGAAAAACCAATGGGATTGGGCCTATGTGGAGACCTCGTTGCAAACACCCCACGCTTTACGCCACCTCTTGGAGGGAGAACCTTTGGCTTCCAGGTCTTATTGCGATGAAAACAAAATAAAATCCACACCCTTTCAAAACCATCCAGATCTTGGAGGGCTTGCTCATAGTTGCAATGAGGGTGCAGTACAATTTTTCCCATATTCCCTTGAGAAAGGGTCGGCTGACGGGGAACAGAGTAACGTTCTCCCTCGGAAGAATTGAAAACACCTATTGGGCTGAAATTCATTGTATCCATATTGACTCTTGAAAAAAAATTGATAACGAATCATAACATAGCTCGTAATTAAATCAATGCCCTTATACAGTAAGACACTGTTTTTTAAATAGATACAACCAACAACCCATGTCCACACCAACATCATACCTTCAAATTCAAAATAGTTCGAGCAGCCTCTATGAAGAGAACCCTTCCTGGTTTTCCCGCTGTATTAGAACTTGCCCACCCTGTTCCATTTCATCCCTATGCTCAAGGGTGTTCTCAACATTTTCTAATATCACCACAGAGAAAGTAAAAGATTTTGTATTGGAAAACAAAGGTGAAATTTTATTGGGTATTGCCGCTAATGGTGTTGCCTATTACGTAGGAACCGCCACTGATCTCGAACCAGAACACATCAAATGGCAAATCTACTCCTTATACGGAGCCCTTTTTACTGCTCATAGCTACCAGCTGCACCAAAGTGCTTCTAAAGAAAAAAAACTGCGAAGCCTTATGCATACTACCTCCGCAGCTCTAGCTATCACATATCCTGTAATCATGGAATTGGGCAAACTGCATCTAGGATGGCACCACATGAGCATAGGGCTGTTATGCCTCGTACCTCATTACAAGGCCTTAAGTGTCTTTGGGCTCGCTATGGCTACTGATGAAATCCTGTACTACGACGAACTCCACCTTTATACGAGTCAGGCAGACCAAAAAAAATTTCAAGACCTTGTAGGAAACCAAGGTTTAGATGACAGATTCGTTAAACATTTCCAGGCAATCATCATAGGCCTTACAGTGATCACTGTTCTCGAAGAAGTTCTAAATTACCGCAAACGACATAACACCAGGACACGTGAAGATGAAAGTGCCGCCCTCCTTCTTGAACAATTCGAAAACGACACCCCAGAAGTCGAACTTACTGCAGTTGAATAGGCGCTAGCTGCCCCTGCCTTTTAGAGACCACCCCAATAATCTTTGCCTCACAGCCCCTTTCTTTTAAACTTAGCAGGCAAGCCGATGCAGCTTCTTCAGGGATGGACGCTAGCAAACCTCCAGATGTCTGAGGATCAAAAAGCAAAGGATACAAAGGGTGCTGCAAAAACTCTACGGCGTTCTCGATTTGGCACTCTGTCTTCCTATTTTCTCTGTAAAGTGAGCTGAATATCCCCTGCTCCAGAGTTTCTCTGGCCCCAACAAGCACCGGTAGTTCCTCTAACAAAATCCTAGCCCCCATTTCAGAAGCTTGCAGCATCTCCAACAAATGACCAATCAAGCCAAATCCTGTGATATCCGTACATGCTGTTGCCCTATGCTGAAGAAAGCACTTTCCGGCAGCCTCATTGGATTGCAACATAGATTCAATAGCTGCCTCTATCCATCTGCCCTTTGCTTTCAAACGCATATGTGCAGCAAAAAGGGTCGCGATTCCCAACGCCTTACTTAGGATAAGCACATCACCTTCCTTCATACCTCGCTTCAGGAGGAGCTTATCTGGAGAAATCACCCCATTACATACCAGGCCCAGTGATAAACTCTCTCCTTCTGCTGTATGCCCTCCTAGCAAGTCAGCACCCAAAGCCTCCAATCCACTGACTACCCCTGAAAGAGTTTGATACAAGGATTCTGTCATGACAGATTGAGATCCAAAAGGCACTATCGCCAAAGCTAGTGCACTATGAGCATCAGCTCCCATGGCGAATATGTCGCTAAAGCAATGGTTTACGGCAATTTTCCCAAAAAGATAGGGGTCGCTGACCAAAGCAGGAAAGTAGTCAATACTTTGTACTAGGGCCTTACCGGCAGGCGGCATTATGACAGACGCATCGTCTGCCTCATCAAGGCCCATTATTACTCCATGAGACTTCCCTTGACTCTCTCGCTCTCTTTTTATTCTCCGTAAGGCCTTGCTTAAAATGGATCCCCCGACTTTTGCCGCACAACCTACACAACGCATTTTCGATTGTGAGCTCAACTGAGCCATTTCATTCGAGAAAGTATTCTTTAATTCTTTTTTCTCTATGACAGACTCCTCCATCATGGGGAATTCGCTAAACCGTTGCATAAACTTACGATCGATCCAGTCTTTCAAACGCCACATCAAAGGCGATGACCAAGTAAAAGCTCCTTTTGAAGCCACAGCAGAAAATGATGCCGTGCCAATAAGACTTAAAAACCTCTTCTGTGGTCGATATTTTTTTAAAGGCTTGTCATAGAGATAACTTCTTAGATTTTCAAATAGAGGCTTCCCCTGTCTAACGGCAAAGACTCCTGACTTGGGACGGGGATGACCTTGTATGGACGACACATCACCAGTTGCGAAAACAAAAGAATGGGAAGATGATTGGAGAGTTTCCTTCACGCTAATAAAACCGTGCGGGTCTAAGTCCAAACCTGTTTCTCGCAAGTAATCCAGTGCAGTCGCTTGAGTAAAACAAAATATGTGCTCAGCGTAAATACTTTCATGATTGTCGCAAAGCAACTCCCCCTCACGAACCTCTACTACCTTTACCCCCAAATGCACTTCTACATTTCGCTCTTTCAAGATTTTAGAAAACTTTTTACGGACACGCTTGTTATGAGTCTTGAGAATACCCTCTTCTTCATGAACAAGGTGAATCCGAGCTCTGCCTTGAAGCTTATGCTGCATACTAAGAGCAACTTCTACTCCGCCAGCTCCTCCACCGACGATTGCAATGACAGGTCTCTCTTGCTTATCTTCCGCTATGCGGTTCCAAGCACCCAAAAAGCCAGGGACAGGCTTTGCAGGGATCATATACTTCTCCGCTCCAACGATATTCTTCATCGAAGGTATTGAGCCCGTATTCAGGGAAAGAGCATCAAAGGAGAGGGCAGGACGTGAATCCAAAAGTAGCTGTTTATTTTGAAGGTCAATTCCGTTCGGCCTGTTTAGGACAAAGTCCACTCCAGCAAAATGACATAACTTGCACAAGTCTATGTGACTTTCATCATAAGAATATACTCCGGATATATGCCCCGGAATCATCCCTGAATATGGAGTGTGGGTAACATCAGAGATCAAGGTAGTGCGGACACCTTCAAAAGGCGACATGCCCATCATTCTCAGCACAATCACATGGGAGTGCCCGCCACCCATTAAAACCAGGTCTTTGCCGTAAAGCTCTTGCTTACTTTTCATCGAATTATATTTTACCTGACGCAGCCAAAAAACCGTTAATGACATCAAGAATATAAACTTCAAAAGAAATATTGCGAAGTGTTATTTTGTTTCTTTTCGCCTTTTCAATTCTGAAGTGCGACACTTAGGCTGCCTCACGAAACTGGCTAAAAGCCTCTATCGGTGTAGCAAAGTTTAACACTTTTCTAGGCCGATTGTTAAGCAATATCTCAACTTTCACAACTGCCTCTTCTGAGATCTCGCCAAACCGCAAAGATTTTGGAAAATACTCTCGCACAAGGCCATTAGTATGTTCATTGAGGCCTCTTTCACAAGAATGGTATGGTTTGGCAAAATAGAATTCTGCTTTTAGTCCTTCACTGACCTCTTGATGCTTAGAAAATTCTTTCCCATTATCTGAGTTAAGGGTAAGGACGAATTCTTTCACTGGTGCAAGTCGTTCAACCAATGCTTCCTTTACTTCTTGAGCTGACTTTCTAGAAACCTTAATAAGTTTTGTTGATTTTGAGGCCCTATCTGCCATTGAAACTATTGCCCCACTTTTCTCTGTTCCAATGATCAGATCAAGCTCCCAATCTCCAAGGCGAACTTTTCCCTCTACAACTGACGGGCGTTCATCAATATCTATTTAGACATATTTCCTCCTCGGGTATTTGTGGTAAAATCACCGTAGAGGTTTTAGCCATCTCTGACCATTTTATTTTTTAACTACTTGTCGCACTTCGCGTTTGAAAGGGCAGCTTCAATATCCTTAAACAGCTTACGGGATTGATACTATCAAGGTATAGGGCAAACGCACTAGCGATGAATGATATACTTGGGTAGTATTTTGATTTTGCGCATTCTTTTGGGGGGCTTTTAGGAAAACAAACCGAAAGGGCACTTTGATTCCTCTTAAATACTCGCTGAGTAAGTCGGACGCAGTCGTAACAACCTCTTGGTATTGTATCGATAACAAAGCAATTTTTAGTAATTAACTTATCAAGACTCTTTTGGTAGGTTTCTAAGAGTCCCTCTATCTCAGCATATTCTCGAGTGTTAGATAAATATAAGCAGTCTAAACTCATGTTTTTCTCTCCTATAATGGTCGCGATTTGATCCATAGCTTCTTGGTTACACAGGTTCAATCTCAGAAAGGTAAAGTGACCACTGTCGAATATTTTCTTTATTTTAGCGTACTGCTCATCTGTTGAAAGCCAGCTCTGGCCACGCCATACCTCTCTTTCTAGTGATTGGATATAAGTCTTAGCAAAATTCAAAGCTGAGCTGTTTTGACCGTAATAAAGATTTTTCCTGTCTACTAGAAGAGATTTGATATTTTCTAATGCGATTACACGATCCTCAGACCGAGCGATAATTTTCTGCATATTACTCCAGAAATCGTTTACTCGGCTGCTACAGTCCAGCATAATTAGGTATTTAATTTCACTGATGGAGCTATCCAATTTAGTAGCTCGGGCTGACGTCGCATTTAGTGTAAAAAAACCCGATACCCCTATTATAGTATCGCCATTCAATTTGTCCCACTTCAATTTTTCCAAGGTAGAGCTTTGTTCATATTCATTTGTAACGAGAAATAGCCGGTGCGTATTGTCACTTACTCCTTCACACTCATTAATGGACTGGAAAATACCCGGAAGCCAGTGATCTGTGCTGGAATCAAGTGAAGGATTTGGTCTCTCAGGAAAAGAAGATTGACTAATTAGTGAGATACTTTGTAATGACATTGGAAAGTCTCCTAGTTTTAAATATCGCGAAACTTACACGGAAACTATTAATTAAATATCAAGGCTTTATTAAGATACTGCAAGGACGGATTCAACAGTCTAGCCGAACGGCAAATGAAAAAAATACTACAAATACTAAATAGGCTTCCATAGAGCCCTAAATAATAAGCTCGACTTAAGTCCAGCCTTGTTGCATTTATCGACATTGTTACAAGGGAAAGAGATCGTAAAGCAAGATACGCTATGCTTAGACCATCTTTTATAATCGTTAGAATTTATTCTTACGGCCCTACTTTCTCCCTCTCAATAAAACGCACCGCCGCCTTACGTGCAGCGTTGCGCACGATCTCTGGTAGAGCTGGATGGATGTATATAGTATTCAGAATATCATCGAGAGTGGCGTTCATATTCTGGTAAGCTATCAACATATGAACCATATTTGATGCCTCGTCACCAACAATATGAGCTCCAAGGAGCTTTCTAGACTTCCCGCAGAAAAGAAGCTTCACAAAGCCGTATTCTGATAACAAAGCCATACCCATAGCACTGTCTTTATAGTGGTTCAAACCCACAACATAGTCAGCTCCTTCAGCTTTAAGCTGATCTTCAGTTTTGCCAACTCCAGCAACCTGAGGATGAGTAAAGACCGCGTGAGGTACAGGTCTATAATCTATTGCTTCGTCTAAAGGATCTGAAAAAATAGTACGGAACAAATAGTCCCCTTCAAAGTTCACCGTATGCCGAAAAAGATAACGACCTATACAGTCTCCAAATGCCCAAACACCCTCTACGTTTGTACGCAGGTAGTCGTCGACTTTTATAAAACCCTTCTTATCAAGCGCTATATCCGTATTTTCAATTCCCAGCTGATCTGTCCAAGGCTTTATTCCTGTAGCTACAAGTAGGGCATCACCTATGAATTCTTTTTTAATTCCATCATCATTAGTACAAAGAACGCTAAATTCTCCCCCCTCATAAGACACTTCTTGAGGACGATAGCCAAAATGTACGGGAAACTGGTCGGCAAAGGCTCTTTCAAACTCTTGGCGCACTTCCGTATCCTCCGCCCTGAGCATCATCTCTCTAACAATAAAGTGAGTCTCTACACCGAGTGCTGCGTAAAAATACCCCAACTCGGCCGCAATATATCCTCCCCCGATAACAATGAGCTTTTTGGGCTTTTTAGTGTTCCTGAGAAAACTCTCTGATGTCATGTAAGGTGTTCCGTCTAAGCCTTTGATGGGTGGTACTTGAGAGCGTCCTCCGACTGCAAGAAAAATTTTATCAGCAGTAATTCCCTCTCCGTTCACCTCAAGAACCTTGTTGGAAATAAACTTCGCTTCGTGTCGATAAAGGTCTACGTTTTGATGGGCTTCATAGAGAGGGAGAGGGCTTGCGGCTTCTGCATCAATCTCTTTACTCACCCTCGTAACAAGTTTTTCAAAATCTACAGTGAAATTGCTGTCTACATGGATATCAAAACGATGGGCATCGCGTATAACAGAGGCCACATCCGCAACATGGATAAGCATTTTTGAAGGAATACATCCCCTATTAAGGCAGGTTCCACCTAAGGGGCCTTTTTCAATAAAAGCGACCTTCAAGCCAAGGTCCCCAACGGGCCTCCCCACTTTGACACCACCACCACCGCCAACCACTATTACATCGTATTTCTTCATCCAGAGCACCTTCTCAAAGTATTTATTTAACTTGCTGGTGTAATATTTCCTATTATGCTATAGTACGCATGCTTTTAAATAATTACATCCCATTTATACATAAGACATTAATTAATTATCTCCAATTTTAAAGTTAATTTGATAATATGACTAAAATTACCCCGAAGCAAAGACTATCGCGGCTTTCTAACCAAGGATGCGTATATGACTGCTAAATTATATGAACTAGCCAGCCCCCTGCTATTCACCCGTGTTGAAACAGAGGAGAGAGAGGAAATCGATCTTGATAAAATCGGTGAACTAAGCACTACCTTAAATAAAGGTAAGGTCATTTCCCTAAATGTCAATGAAAGTGGGCAAGTCGTCTGCCGCTATATTCAAAGACATCGGCCCTTCTACCAATTTTGGAAAAGGGGACCCAGTCAAAAGGAATCTCTTGAAAATGTACAGCCTATCTTAAATAGCCTCCAAACAAACCCCCGAATTCGAAATTCGCACGACATACTCCGAGTATTTTCCTCATTTATATCAGAAATAAAAGAGAAGGCCCCTATCCCCCTCACAGAACAGCAAAATCTTGCTGAGCTAGAAAAAGAAATCTTTGCCGCAAGACTTGGTGTTCCCGCAAAATCCTTTGGCTTCCCGGAGTTTTATAAATTCGCCAAAGGGAATTTCCTCCATCGCTACGGTATCCTGTATCCCGGATGCTATGGCAGCAACTCTGAAGGTGAACCCTGGTTTAAAGTAGAAGAGGCTAATGGTGAATTAAAACAACTTAACTGGTCAGAATTTAGCACACGACTGGCGCCTCCTGACTCCCCAAAACTAAACGATGCCGATGCCATCCCCGTCGACTCCAATGGATACCTGCTCAAGCACCGGATAATGGCCGGGCGGCTCGTTGCCTGGGATTATGTAAACTGGGGTGGCGCAGAAGGAGCCGCTTCGGTTCCTTATAAAGATGAAGGTAATCCTCCACCCTGGGGAAAACGTTTTCTTCTAGAAGTCAGCACATGCTCCAACCAAATACACCCGCGCTTTACCTTTGACCACACTTGGTTTCTTTTGAAAACCGATGAAGGAAAAGTTTTTAGCTACGGGTTTTACCGTCCCCACAAACAGGGACTGGAATACAATAATTACCCCCTGAATACCAAGCAGGGCTTTTGGCAGAGCCCTGACATCTCAGACATCACTGTAGACGAAGATAAAATTGACAGGATTCCTTTTAAGATAACAGCTGAAGATTTTAAGAACCTCAAGCAGTGGATCGAAGATGTACAAGGCACAGATTTTGACCTCTACAATCTGATCAACAAAAACTGTTCTGATAAGGTAGAAGTCATCCTGCATAAACTCGGGATTCAAATTGAGGCTCGACTTACCCAAGTCGATAATTTCCTCCCCACAAGGATCGGATACATCAACAACAAGCGCGACATCGATGAATGTGTTGAAAGAGTTGAAAAACGCAGCCTTATACATCGTATTATAGAAGTCGGCATCAACTGTATCGGAGCTTTCTGCCTGGGAGGTATGAAGGTACGCAAAGATGTGAAAATCGTGAGTGCTAAACCCTTTATGTCGAAAATAAGCGACATCTTCAAAAGCAATCTAGCCGTCATGAAGCACCCCTTTCTAGTATACCTTTGGGGAAAAGATATCAAAAAATTACGAAAGGAAAAAGAGGCCCTACTCCTCGCAGATCTCGCTAAAAAAAATGAGGAATTGTCACTCCTGGAGGGACAAGAAGCTTCTGTGGACAATCCCGAAAAGATCCAAAAAATAAAGGAAGCTATCCAAGTACTGGAAATAGACGTAGAGGAAAACGAATTCGGTGTCCCAGAAAAGTACAAGATCCCCACAAAACCCTACTATTCCGAAAACGGCCCCATCACTGAATCCTAAGTAGAAGAATGGACAGGATTAAAAGCAATTATTGCCCCAATCATCCTGTCCATTCTATCCCTTTACCCAAGACTAAGACCGGCTCGTTCACATCTGGGGTCGACGACAATGGCATTCTATGGCATGAACATGCCCTTTAACC
>JBLFWS010000137.1:0-9180 GCA_047611865.1 Chlamydiales bacterium | reverse complement strand
GGCATACACTGGGTTTTATGAGAGATCAGTCAAGTATTTACGTTTAAACTTTTGGAAGACCTATAATATTTTTGTAGAGCATAATGAGGTGGTCTACACCATTTATGGCCTTATGAGGGTGTGGTTCAGCGGGGAGACCGCATTCCCGGGCAATGTTGTTCTTTGAAAGGCAAATGGATTCTGTATTAGGTTCTCCTGGAAGGTGACCTTGAACACGCAGAGCCCAATACATGGAAGCAAAATCTAGCCAGTGATAAGGCCAATTTAAAGATTCTTGAGTGTAGGTGTCAATCATATGAGCGAAAAAAGCTCTGTCGAATGAGGGATTTTGACATATATATACGGCTTTGCCTCGCTCTATTCCGACGCCTTTAAAATGGTCGATGATTTCTTGGGCTACGAGATCTTGTTTCTTTCCTTTTTCCACAGTATCCCATGTAAAACCGTTTACTTTCAGACTTTCGGGATCGCTCTTTTCCCAAATTTCAGGGGGTTGGTAAATGACGCTTTGGTACGTTCTAATTAGCTCACCTGTATTGAGATCCAATATTCGAAAGGCTGCTTCCAGAAGATTATGCTTTCTTGGATCTAGCCCTGAAGTTTCTAAGTCTAAGAATATTCCGTACACGATTTGGTCTTGGTTTGGATAAAAGGGGCGAATCTTAATGCTTTATCCATTTGGGTTCAAGGTAAATCGGGAGAGAATTGAAGCTGGATGGAAAGTCCATATTTTTTTCGTGTCAACGCAAAATGCAAATGTCACCCTCTTGTGCAAAGTAGAAATGTCACCTTTGTAATAAAAGAGACACTTTCAATTGGGGTTAGTCTTTAGGTTTGTTAACCCTTCTCCCCATGGGGGGAAGACGGCAAATTAAAAATTTACTACTATTCCCATCCGATGTCTTTGGATAATTGACAATGGCTTCTTTCTATCCAAAAAGGCATCAACCTTTTTACGGTCCATCACACGCTCACAGTAAGACTGGTCTCCAAAGATCGTGTAATCGTACTCTTCACCATCAAACTCTATTCTTATCCCATCAACGTGCTCTGCTACCATTGCTGTTTTACCTGCCAACCTTCTGCCATTTCCTTTTGAGATCAGTTGGTAGGTTTTATGCTTGTATTGAACTTCCAGTGATTTAGATATCTTACGTTCTTCTTTTCTGCACAAAACGAACCCGTAAACTTCAAAATTTATTGACAATTTCAAATGTAAATGGCCTTCTCTTCAACTTCATTTAATCGACATCGGAGTACTGAAATGATCCAACTGAAGCTGAGTGAAGAAGAGATGACGGAGCTAAATAATGGCCGCTACGAACATCCTGATCCGACTATTCAAAAACGCCTAAATGCCCTGTATACAAAAGGTCTGGGATATCCACATAAAGAGATCTGTCGGTTGGTCGGTATTGGATCAACAGCTCTTACGGGAATCTTCAAGCAATATCAAAGTGGTGGGCTAGCAGCCGTTTCTAGAATTCAACGCTACTCTCCAACGAGTAAATTAAATAATCACCGCGAAACGATAGAGGAATATTTCCGAAAGAATCCTCCGTCAACTGTCAAAGAAGCCTGTGCTAATATCAAGGCACTTACAGGAATCGAGCGTAAGGAGACTCAAGTTAGAAGGTTTCTTCATAAAATTGGTATGAAGCCACGAAAGGCTGGCGGTATTCCCGCAAAAGCAAACCCTCAGGAGCAGGAGGAGTTCAAAAAAAAAGATCGAGCCTCGTTTAGAGGAGGCTGCTAAAGGGAAACGACAAGTATACTTTATCGATGCTGCTCACTTTGTGTTTGGAGCCTTTCTTTCGGTAATCTGGTGTTTCACGCGCCAATTCATTCTAACTCTAAGTGGAAGACAGCGATTTAATGTTTTGGGTGCCTTAAATGCGGTTACCCACAAGATGATTACCCTGACAAACACAGGCTATATCAACTCCTGGTCTGTGGTTAGCCTACTACGTCAGCTTCGCTGTGCTCACCCTCTTGAACCAATAACGGTAGTTCTTGATAATGCTCCTTATCAGAAATGCTATTTGGTCAAGTGCGCAGCAACAATGGCAAACATAGAGCTCCTATACCTGCCAACGTACTCACCAAACCTAAACCTGATAGAAAGAGCATGGAAATTCGTAAAAAAGAAAGCTTTATATTGCAAGGTCTAGCCCAACTTCTCGGCCTTCAGTGATGGGATCATGGGTTGCATAGAGGGTTTTGAAGATGTCTACAAAGAAGAATTGAGATCCCTTATGACGTGGAATTTTCAAAGCTTTAAAAAATCACAAACGATGACCGCGTAGAGTATAACTCCAGCATCCCTATCCGGATGTTGGAGTTCATTTTCTTATTACTGGGCTTACCTCGATTACGGTGCGCCAAGTTTGCTAGCCCTCCTTTCCTATATCTTTTGCATAAGCGTTTTGTCTGCCTAAGGCTAATACCCATTTGTTCACTAGCTTTTATTTGATTAATTTCACCTCTGATTGCTTTAGATATGATTTCACCTCTGTAAAGTTCTTTTTTACTTATTCGTATAATCTCCATAGGCACTCCCAATTTAGAAAGAGAATCCAAAGATTATAACTAAAGGTGACATTTCAACTTAGTTTTATAGGTGACATTATCACGTTGCGTCTACACCATATTTTTTTTCGATGAAATATAATGTAACGACTGCTACAATGAACGATAATTTGTTGGCATGTAATTTCAAGTAAGCATTCCTGAAAGGAAAGGCTCTGAAAATGAAAGTACGTATGAACGAAATTTTGAGATCAGTATTAAAGTTATTTCTTCGGCTTAGATACCCAGTTTCTTTGCCCGAGGATGTGATAGACGCTTTGGGTATCGAGGCCTCACATTCCATCGACTTTCAAGAGTTTATGGAAGTGCTGAGTAATCCTCGATGTAATCCAAAAAATCTCTCACGTTTTATGCCTAGACGAAAAGCTGAGGCTCTCTTTACGGCTGCTGTCAAGAAGGAGCGCTTTCGCCACGAATCTCTTTACTCCTATTATTTTAGTGATAGTTGGGTGGAATTTGTTCTCCACTTTGATAACGATTCGCGCTTACGGCGCTTATATATTCATCACAAAGATCTTTGCGAAGAACAAGGAGTGGAATTACTCCTTCAGGACACCGCCTCGCTCCAAGAGAGAACCCCAGCCCCTCTTATAGAAAAATATTTAAAGTAAAGAAAAGCGAACAATGAGGCCTTCCCGGCAGCGGAATCCTGTTCGGGATTCAGAGGATGGGGGGAGGTAATAGCCTTCGTAGATATATAGGTCGACGTGAGGGTGGAGAGTTTTATATACTTCGAGGTAAGCATCTTTTTGGCTTTCGATTTCATCTTTGAGAGCATCTTCTTCTTCTCGGTCATACTCGATATCTTCTTCAAGCTGAACGGCTCTTTCCTGCGCAGCTTCCAGTTGTTCTAATTGAGCATCACTCAGATCCTGAGTCATTTGACGCTCTTGTAAGAGCTTGACGATTTGTTTGGCTTCTTTGAGATCGGATAACTGTTTACCAATCTGTTGGTTTAGTGCACGGAGTCTTTTTTTCCTATCACTGACATCGCCAATGTGAATTTTTGTGGGTACCCAACTTTCAGATCCAATGGTATTGGCTTTGATGAAAGTTCTGGCCTTGGCAATACCACCCACAAATACACCGGGAGAGCCGGTGATTGTGATATCTCCAGTGGATTCCAGATCGCTGTTCATAACTTCTTTTTCAATCGTAATGCTATTTGCTCGGAGCTTTGCGTTGGTGGCAATCATGCCGTGTATGTTTCCTTTAGCTTGGATATACCCTTCATTTTGGTGGATGATGGAACCACCAATAAATACATTGCCAGTAGTACTTTCCACAATTGCATCTTCCACACTGCCGTGTACCTCAATGTCGCCCTCTGCAACCACGGAGAACTTGGGCTTAACATCACCTTTTATCACGACTTTTCCTACAAAGCCTATAATATTTCCTTCACTGTAGTCTACGTCTCCTTCAACAATGTAGATTGGCTCAATATCGATGAAATTGTCTTCAGGCCTCCAAACGATGTGGCCGGCTTTCTTTGCGTACACTTCTCGTTCGTCATCAGAAAAGGAAACGTTGGTTCCTAAAGTCAGGGTTGCGGTGGGAGCTATATCTCTTTTTCGGAGGGTAATGTTCTGGATGGTATAGCCATCTTTTCCCGTGGAAACTTCTCCAATACACATCAGTAGCTGGTTTCGGTCAGCAATATTGATGTCCTTGACACTGCGGGTATCAACAATGAGGGCTTCCATTATACCTGAAAGAGCTTTGTGCTCATTTGCGTCAAAGAAAAGGTCTAAAGGGGCGGGTTTGTCATCAACGGGGTACTGTCCTCGGGCTAAATCAAAATATCCTATATACTTAGTTTTTAAAACCTCTTTGATATTATTGATAAGGACGCCTCGATAGATTTTCTTTTTGACAAGGTAGTTTATGATCTCTTTCTCAGTTGGGTTATCTTCAATAAAAAAAATCCCTTGGCAGCGCATGTTGTCGGGGTGGACTTTTAAGTGTATTCTATCTCCGCGATCGTTGAGATCGTCGGCTTCAAAAGTCTTGACTGTAACGTAATTTCCCTGCGCTTGAGGGTTGGTGGAGAGTTGTCTGATAGCATCTTTGTCTGGTTGGTCGATATATTTTTCCAGAAGAAATTGGGTCAAAAACTCCTCTCGGCGCTCGTCAGTTTCATAATAGCGAGTATCGTAGAACATTCCAGGAAGGCAAACCTGAGCAGATAGTTCTTCAAAACGAAACTTGAATTTTTTTCTGAATTCTTTGTCGGCTTTTTCTTGTATCGCTTTTTTTGATTCTTCTTCGTCATATATAATGGCAACGACGGCCTCTTGAGGGCCTGAGAAAAAACCTTGGGAATCTCTTTGGATGACGCGGATAAGGACATCATTTTGATTTAGGCCGATCTCTTTTAAGCCACGACGAATCGCGTAATCAACAGTATCGGATTTAAGAGTAAGCTTTTTTTTCGCCATGGAATTATTTGAGTTGTCCCTATTTCTATACTAATTTTTAGTATAGGAAAAGTAGCATCTTGTCAAGTTCTGCAAGTAGATAATGTATAAATAATATATATATGCAAACGGTCTTGTTATTTCTGGAGAAGAATCTGATGTGTGTGCTACAATTTTGCATCTAAAACCGGGGATTGAAGGGAAAACTATCCATTATCAAAGGAAAATCCATGGCTGTGCCACAAAAGAAACTGCGGGAAGCTGTTTTGCAGCTGCTCTACTCTCAAGAACTAGCAGGTCTCGAAGACGAAGAGATAGCTCCGTTCTTGATGGCAGAACTATCGGTACCCAAAAGGTCTATGCTGGAATGCATTGAGAAAGCGCGTTCTGTCATGGATAAATTTGAAGAGATCGATGTTCTCCTCGAAAAGACGTCGAAATCCTATAGCTTTGAAAGAATTCAGCGTGTGGAACTCTGCATTCTTCGTCTTGGAGTCTATGAACTCTTCTACGATGATGAAATTCCCCCGAAAGTAGCTATTGCTGAAGCTCTTAGATTAGCTCGAAAGTTTAGTACTCCGGAAGCTGCGACTTTCGTTAATGCTTTACTCGACTTTATTTACAAAGACAGTCTAGGGGATTCGACAGACCAAAGTATTTTACTCCAAGTCTCTGAAAGCCTTATTCAAAGCGAAGACTTAGCAGAAAAGGCAGCTCAAGAAACGAATCGTGGTGATGATGAAGCTGGTAGTTGAAGAAAACAAATCGCTCTCTTCCGTCTCAACCCTCAAAGTAGGGGGCAATGCGACTTATTTCGCTACCGTGAGAACACAAGAGGAGTTGAGCGATGCTTTTCAATTCTGCAGAGAAGGTAAAATTCCATACTTTATTCTAGGAAAAGGCTCAAATATCATCTTTGATGACAATGGCTATCGGGGTATGGTGATTCAAAATAAAATCGGCTACATTGATTCTACAGAAGGTATTTACTCGGTTGGAGCAGGCTACAGCTTTTCCCTTTTGGGCGTGCAGACTGCTAGGAAGGGGTGGGGTGGACTTGAGTTTGCCTCTGGAATACCTGGAAGTGTAGGAGGCGCTGTTTTTATGAATGCGGGCGCCAATGGCGGAGAAACCTGTGACACACTTATTTCCGTAGACTATGTCGATGAAGATGGAGTTATACATGTTTTCAAAAAAGAAGATTTGGAATTCCGTTACCGCTGGTCTTCCTTCCATGAAATGAAAGGGGCTGTCACAGGGGCTATTTTTTCTCTACAACAATCCAAATCCGCCAGAGATCGTCAGATTGAGCTCGTTCATTATAGAAAGGGAACACAGCCTTATGGAGATGCATCTGCAGGGTGTGCATTTCGCAATCCCGAAGGTAGCTCTGCAGGGATGCTGATCGACAAATGTGGCCTTAAGGGCGAAAGTATTGGTGGAGCGAAAGTGTCAGAGAAACATGCCAATTTTATCATCAATACTGGGCATGCAAGTTCTGAAAATATTCTATCATTAATTGAGAAGATAAAAAAGCAAGTTATTGAAAAATCAGGGATTATGTTAGAACAGGAAATTCGTTTTATCCCTTACTGAGGTTAAACTTGGATTTTCGGGCGGATCTACACTGCCACAGCACATGTTCCGACGGCTCGTTGTTACCAATTGAGCTTGTAGATATGGCGATAGATATAGGCCTTCAGGGGTTGTCTATAACAGATCATGATACGGTCGAAGCCTATAAAACAGCTGTCCAAAGAGCCGAAGAAAGCGGTTTGAAATTGCTGCCTGGGGTCGAATTTTCCACTTCACATAAAGATATCAGTGTGCACGTTCTTGGCTATGCCTTTGATCCAAGAAATACTGAGATTGTCAACTTTTGCAATACTCACATAGAGGAAAGGCGACGACGCAACAAAAGAATTATCGAACTTCTAATACGGAAGGGATTCAAAGTTTCTGAAGAAGAGCTTAATGATATTTCTTTTGAGGGAGCAAAAGGTAAGCCTAAATCATTGGGGCGACCGCATATAGCTCAGCTTTTAATTCAGAAAGGTCATGTGGCTAGTATTCAAGAGGCTTTTGATAAGTATATTGGAGACAATAAGTCATGCTACGAGCCTGGAAAGCGACACTCCGTTGAAGAAACGATAGATTTGATACATCGAGTAGGCGGGAAGGCCGTTATAGCTCACCCTCACCTTATTAAGAGACGGAAAATAGTTCGAGACCTGATGGCAATGGATTTTGATGGGCTGGAAGCATATTATGCGAAGATGCCCCTACATCAAGAACAAACCTGGATCGATAAAGCCAAAGAAAAAGGCTGGTTAGCGACAGGGGGATCTGACTATCATGGATCTGTTAAGCCAAGACTCAGCTTGGGTTGCTCATGGGTCTCAAATGAGATCTTCAATTATTTCTACGACATCTACTTGCGCAATAAAAAGGAACAGGACGACAGTGAATAATTACAAACAGTTGATAGCCCGCCTGTTTTCCAGAAACCTATTCGGTGGAATGAAATTAGGTCTGGAAAATATTAATCGACTTGACGCCGCAATGTCACACCCACACAGAAGTTTCAATACCATCCACGTAGCTGGAACAAATGGAAAAGGATCCGTTTCAGGTAAGATCGCCAAAGCATTAGAGCTTGCTGGATATCGCGTAGGTCTTTTTACCTCGCCACACATTTCTTGTTTTCGAGAAAGGATTCGTATTAACGGCAAAATGATACCTGAAAAGGCCATAGAGAAGATTCTCTCAAAGATCTTCGAACTTGCGGATCGAAAGAATATACCTGCTACCTATTTCGAACTAACAACGATGCTGGCCTTGCAATATTTCTCCCGCCAAAAAGTAGATTTTGCTGTTTTAGAAACAGGCCTTGGTGGTAGGTGGGATGCTACAAATATCGTTACACCCGTGTTATCAGTGATTACTTCTATAAGCTTGGACCATACCGAGACTTTAGGGAACACGAGGCTCGAAATAGCTCGTGAGAAAGCAGGGATTATTAAGACAGGAGTTCCCGTTGTTGTGGGAGTTCGAGCATGTCCCGAAACCATTAAGGAAATAGCTCTTTGGAAGCGTAGTGTTTGCATCGAAGTAGGAGTGAGAAATTCCTCTTTCGATAGGGAAAACCGTAATATAGCAAAGGCTGCTTTATTACACTTGAGAAGAAGCTACAATATTACTGATACAGCGATTATGGAAGGCTTGCGGAGTATCTTGCCCTGCCGCTTTGAAGTGATTTCAAAAGACAAAATTCTTTCAGAGGGAATAGATAAAAAGCCAGAAGTCGTGGTCTTGGATGTAGCTCACAACCCTGATGCTTTTGAGCGTTTATTTTTATCTATTGCTAGAAGTTTTCCGGATAAACCGATTCGTATTGTTACAGGGATTTCCAAGGGAAAAGATTTAAAAGCTTGTTTCGGATCGATACTTCAGCGGACAAAATCTTTGCATCTCGTAGAAGCTTCCAATGGTCGTGGTTACACCCTCAGAGAAATGGAAAGTGTCCTTGCCGAAAAGGGGGTTAAGCCTGAATCACTAGGTAGAAGTGTTCGCTATACAATGGAAAGCGCCATGGGGCTTGCGGCAGAAAGGAATGAGGTTCTTTTGGTCTGTGGGAGCTTTTTTATTATGGGTGAAGCTCGTAAATTTCTGGGGATGAAAGAAGCTCAAGATCTCTTCGATATGAATGAGCGTTTCTAAAGAAAAAGTTCAGATTGCGGTGGCTTGCCACCGCTTCTTAGGTATTTACCTGTTTTTGCAAAAATAATAAACTAGGCGATTTTGGACGGTTTACCCATTCATGATGGCATATATTCCACTGGTGAGAAGAAAGTTCACGCGCGAATGCTAAAATTTGCTGGGCTTCCACTTCTCCCTCCGGATGTCCGGGATAGCACGTAATACTGATAGCTCCACCTTTACATACTAAATCTAGTGCCAGGCGTATGCTTTCAAGAGATGTGGAGGTTTGTGTCGTCAGGGATTTGTCAGCTCCGGGGAGATAGCCCAAATTATAAACCACGCATTTGACAGAGGGGAGTTTGGATGAGCAGGGAAGCTTGCTGTGACAGCTGACCTGAAAACTAACACGAGAAAAAAGTTTAGGTGAAAGTGTTTCCTTTAATCTATCACGGGTGCTTTCGACAGCTTG
>JBLFWS010000136.1:0-9235 GCA_047611865.1 Chlamydiales bacterium | reverse complement strand
CAAAAACTTTTCGATCATATCAAGCAATCCTTTTCCATAGACTTTAGCAGCGAAGTAGCTATGGAAATAGACCCACGAACTGTTTCAGCTGACCAAGGAAAAAAACTGAGGTTTTTGAAAGATCTAGGCTTTAACAGGGTCAGCTTCGGCGTCCAAGATACAAATGAAAAAGTGCAAGAAGCTATCAAGCGCAGACAAAGCTACGAACAATCACGGGACACCTTGCTCATGGCCAGGGATATGGGCTACAAAAGCATCAACCTTGACCTCATCTACGGTCTTCCCTTCCAAACCATAGAAAGCTTCGACGAAACCACTGACAAAATCCTTGAGATGCGTCCCAGTAGAATAGCGATGTACTCTTTTGCCAGAACACCATGGCTAAAGCCTCATCAGAAAGCGATTAAAGAAGAAAACCTACCCTCAACAGAAGATAAGTTTCGCATCTATACCGCCGCTAGAAAGAAGTTGATAGAGGCTGGATACCTTGCCATTGGCATGGATCATTTTGTATTGCGAAATGATGATATGGCCAAGGCTTTCTTCAGAAAAAAACTTCAGAGAAACTTTCAAGGCTACTCAATAAAATTTGCCGAACATCTTATTGGCTTTGGAGTCTCATCCACAGGTTTTGTAGAGAACGCTTACTTTCAAAATGTTAAAAGCCTGGATGAATACTACGATTGTATTTCTCAGAATATTCTCCCTATTTTCAAAGGAAAAATTCTTAATGATGACGATATCGTCCGGCAGTGGGTAATTAGCTCACTGATGTGTGAATTTGAGGTACGGAAAGAAGAATTTCAAAACAAGTTCCACAAATCTTTTGACGAAACCTTCTCTGAAGAACTACTCACACTACAAAATACAGAATTCACTGAACTTGTCACAAATCATGAAACAACCTTATCCCCGACACCACAAGGAAAACTGTTCATACGAAACATTGCTGCCGTCTTTGATGCTTACCTAAAAAAACCATCAACTGAACCACGATTTTCCAATGCCGTTTGATTCATTTTCAGTCCCTTCATCCAAGCACATCGTCATCGTTGGGGCTGGGATTTCAGGGCTATCGCTCGCTTGGTATCTCAAGAAAAAACACGGTACGGAACTAAAGGTCACCGTTTTAGAAAAAAATTCTCGAGTCGGAGGCTGTATTAACAGCCTTAAAAAAGGAGAATTTCTCTTCGAAAGTGGCCCTCGGGGTTTTCGCCCCAAGGGAGCAGGACAAAGAACCCTTGAACTGATAAAAGAACTAAAAATTGAAAATCACCTCATCGAAGCTGATCCCAGTGCAGCACACAGATACTTGTGGACTGACAAACAACTTCAGAAACTCCCACATAGTATTTTCTCTCTTTTAACATCACCGATAACACGGAAAATTATTTTCCCATTAATTAAAGAAACCTTTTTGAAGCCACGAGCCCCTGATTCAGATGAAAGCATTGATAGTTTCATCCGCCGTCACTTCGGGAGTTACCTAACAGAAACCCTTGTTGATCCCCTCGTATCAGGCGTATTTGCCGGAGACATTCGGAAGCTTTCACTCCAATCATGCTTTCCTTTGCTAAAAAAATATGAAAAAGAAAATGGTTCGATTATCAAAGGCTTACTTCCCTCTGCGAGAAGCTCATCAGGAAAAATCAAAACAGATACCCCCAAAGCTCCTCTCCTATCTTTCAAGGAAGGTATGTCCCTACTACCAGAAAGCCTTGCAGCAAAAGTTTCAGCGAACATTTTATTATCACACCCTCTAGAGAACTTAAAATTTCATAAGGACCACATTGCGATCGAAGTTCAAGGTAAAACTTTGAAAGCTAGCCATGTTTTTTCTACGATCCCTCCTAGAGAGCTTGCACTCCTTTACCCTGACTTTTCTCCGGATATTTCGGCTCTCTTAAACAACTTTTCTTACACTTCCCTTACAGCCGTAAATGTGGGATATAGTAAGAGAGTCCTTAAAAACCAAGGGTTTGGCTACCTAATCCCCAGTAAGGAAAAGGAAAAACTTCTCGGCGTAACTTGGGATTCATGTATTTTTCCACAACAAAATAGCTATAAGGAGCAAACTCGCCTTACAGCTATGCTCGGAGGCTCACGAAATAAGTCTCTACACCTACTGCCAGAAGAAGAGCTTGCCCAGATAGCCCTTGAAGGCATTCATAAACATCTGGGAATTAGTGATAAGCCTGAAAGTATCTGTGTCTACACTGCCCACAACCTTATTCCCCAATTCAATGTCGGTCATGAGGATAAGCTTTTGAACTTATCTCAAGCCCTCAAAAATGCATTTCCACGTTTGACAGTTCTTGGACACCACTTCCGTGGCATTGGGGTAAACGGTTGTATTGAAGAGGCCGAAGAAGCATCCTCTACTCTTTCACAATCTTATACCTGACACGGCCACAAACTTTAACTTTGCAAGCGATATTTTCCCGTCTGTTAAAACCCATAAATTTCACCTACTTACCTAAGTATGCTGAGATTTATGCACTTCAACAGCCGAAAAAATCTCTCCACGCAAAATTAAAAAAAAATAAAATCTAGCCCTTCTTCCCTCTATAAATTTGCAATAAAACAAAATACACACTACTATCCGTCAGTAATAGAGACTAGTATATTAACCGAGAAAAAGTGAGCTAAGCATGTTTGACAAATTCACCAATCGAGCAAAGCAGGTTATTAAGCTGGCGAAGAAAGAAGCCCAACGACTTAACCACAATTACTTAGGCACGGAACATGTGTTACTTGGCCTTTTAAAGCTCGGACAAGGCGTTGCGGTAAATGTCTTACGTAACCTGAACATCGACTTTGAAACTGTACGAAACGAAGTAGAAAAACTCGTTGGCTACGGCCCAGAGATTCAAGTTTACGGGGATCCCGCCTTGACAGGTCGGGTAAAAAAAGTCTTCGAGTACGCTAATGAAGAAGCTGCGAATTTAAACCACAACTATGTAGGAACTGAGCATCTGTTGCTTGGTTTGTTAAGGCAGACTGACGGAGTTGCCGCACAGGTACTTGAAAACCTCAACGTTAACCTCAAAGAAGTAAGAAAAGAGATCCTCAAAGAACTTGAGACTTTTAACTTACAGCTGCCCCCTATTGGGACATCTTCAGGCTCAGGTTCGAAACAACACGATAAATCCTCTGCTCCAGACAAAATGCCTGCTTTGAAAGCCTATGGACACGACCTTACAGAAATGTGTCGCGAAGGTAAAATGGACCCTGTCATAGGCAGACAAGAAGAAGTAGAAAGACTCATACTTATTTTGTGCCGCCGACGAAAAAACAACCCTGTTCTTGTAGGTGAAGCCGGTGTAGGAAAGACAGCTATTGTCGAAGGCCTTGCACAAGCCATCACTAAAGGTGAAGTCCCTGACAACCTTCGTAAAAAAAGGCTCATCACACTTGATCTTGCACTTATGATAGCCGGTACAAAATATCGTGGACAGTTTGAAGAACGTATAAAAGCTGTCATGGATGAAATCAGAAAAAATGGAAATGTTCTCCTTTTCATCGACGAATTGCATACCATTGTAGGTGCTGGAGCAGCAGAGGGTGCAATTGATGCTTCTAATATATTGAAGCCCGCTCTTTCCCGCGGAGAAATTCAATGTATTGGTGCTACAACTATTGATGAATTCCGCAAGCACATAGAAAAAGATGCTGCTCTGGAAAGACGTTTTCAGAAAATCTTCGTTGCCCCACCATCTATCGCCGAAACCATCGAAATTCTTGATGGCTTGAAAATTAAGTATGAGGAACATCACAAGTGTTCCTACACTTCACATGCTATCAACGCTGCTGCCCATCTTTCCGACCGCTACATCCACGGTAGGTTTCTTCCGGACAAAGCCATCGATTTACTCGATGAAGCAGGTGCAAAGATGCGTATTTTCATGATGAACCAACCCCAGGACATCAGCACACTGGAAATGGAAATCGAAGAAACGCGAATTTCCAAAGAAGAAGCAATTGGTAAGCAGGAATATGAAAAAGCTGCTGGCTTACGAGACAAAGAGAAAAATCTCCGCGAGAAACTTCAGAGCGTTAGAGCTGAATGGGAAGTCAATAAAGAAGAACACCAGGTCATCGTTGACGATGAAGATGTTGCGACTATCGTTGCGAAACAGACTGGTATACCCATTACTCGCCTGACTGAAGGAGACACTCAAAAAGTTCTCTGCATGGAAAAGACTATGAGTGCCGAAATTATTGGCCAAGAGGATGCCTTAAAGGTCATCTGCCGATCTATTCGCCGCAGTAGAGCTGACATCAAGGACCCCAACAGGCCAATTGGAAGTTTTCTCTTCCTTGGACCAACCGGTGTTGGAAAAACCTTACTTGCTCGCCTTTTAGCAGAACATATGTTTGGAGGTGAAGAGTCCCTTATTCAGGTAGACATGTCTGAATATATGGAGAAATTCGCCATCAGTCGAATGACTGGATCACCTCCAGGATATGTAGGCCATGAAGAAGGAGGACAGCTGACAGAACAAGTACGTCAACGTCCATATGCTGTAGTTCTTTTCGACGAAATTGAAAAAGCTCACCCTGATGTAATGGATCTCCTTTTACAAATACTGGAAGAAGGCCGTTTGACAGATTCTTTTGGAAGAAAGGTAGACTTTCGTAACACCATCGTCATCATGACATCTAACCTTGGTGCCGACCTCATCAGAAAATCAACTGAGGTAGGCTTTGGAGCCGTTGATGGAGGTGTATTGGACTACGAAGTCATCAAGGAAAAAATCGAGGGCGCCGTCAAAAAACACTTCAAGCCTGAATTTATTAACCGACTTGATGACACTGTTATCTTCAAGCCTCTCGATAGACACTACCTCAAGATGATCATTGAGCTGGAAGTCGCTAAAGTACAGCAGCGCCTCGTCAAAAAGCATATCACCATTACTCTTGATGAAGAGGCTAAGGACTTCCTTGTAGAGCAAGGATTCCAACCAGAAATGGGTGCTCGTCCTTTACGTCGTGTAATTGAACAGTTCCTTGAGGACCCTCTTGCAGAAACCGTTCTTATGTATCCTCACGAAGGCAGGGACTGCATTGTCACTGTCAAAGACGATAAGATTTTCTTTAAAGATGAAGAAGTCTTTCCTATTCTTCGTGATAGAGATGAAAGAAGCGAGCAAAAGAAAAATAGAGAAGAAGCAGAAGCAGAAGCGGAAGCGGAAGCGGAAAAAGAGCTTCCGTCGAAGTCATAAGCTTTACTTTTTGCACAGTTACTAAGCCCGGAAGATGTTGATCTTTTGATCAAGACTCTTCCGGGCTTTCGTTTATCACAAGGGCGTTATCGCATTCACCACTGAGTTCTGTGAGATTATTGAGAACTTATGCACATTTTGTTATCAGAAACATGAGAGGCTTGTTACCTTCCTTGTAGTCCCTTTCATTTCCCATCTACAGCTTGAAGGGTGACGTTACCCTCATTGTCATAGCCAAGAGTAATCAAACATCCAGGAAGCAAATTCTCCCGTATAATTTTTTTGGAAACACTAGAGATGATTTTGCTCTCAATATGCCTCCTTAGGGGCCTAGCTCCAAATTTTGGGGAGTAGCCTATCTGTGAAGTTTGAGTAACAAAGTATTTGTCATAGGACAAGATTATGCCGAATTGCTTTTTTAAGTTTTTCCCGAAAGCATGGAGATGAACACGAGCTATTTCTTCTATATTTTTTTCCGATAGAGGATGAAAAATTATTGGTTCTAAGCGGTTAAAAAGTTCAGGAGACAAAATGGAGGTGACATTTTGCTCAATACTGTAAAGGATCTCTTGGCTTGAGAGCCCTTGCCGACTGAGGTGATAGATATCAGGACCTGAAATATTGGAAGTGAAGATTAAGAAGGTGTTACTAAAATCCACGTATTCCCCTTTAGAATCAATAAGATAACCCTCATCAAGTATTCCTAAAAATAACTTTTGCACCTTGCTGTGAGCCTTTTCAAATTCATCAATAAGAACAATGCTATAAGGATTTTCCAGGATTGAGTTTGACAGTTCTCCACCTTCATCGTGGTTGACATATCCTGGGGGAGAGCCTATGAGACGAGATATTGTATGAGGCTCACTGAAGTCTGTCATGTTAAAACGAATAGGATTAGAGTTCCCCAGAGGAGAGACCTCTCGAGCAAGCTGTTTAGCGAGCTCAGTCTTGCCTACACCTGTAGGCCCAAGAAATAAAAATTTTCCTATTGGTGTTGTAGGGTTATGAAGCCCAGCATAATAGCGTAAAAGTGCATCTGATATAAAACTAACAGCTTCAGACTGCCCTTTCACTTTTTCGTTTAAAGAACTCTCTAGTCCTAGCAATTGATCAAGTCGATATTCGGGGTGTGGACTGCACGACATGAATATCTTTTTGAGAGATAGATTCCAAATGGCGTAACGACAATTCTGTTTATTGGATAAGTGTAAAATGACGATGAAGTCATTTTTTTGCCATTCTGAAAATTGTTTTTTATTAATTGGTATTTGAAAGGTCATACGGTTTTGCAAAGTAATAACCGATTTATCATATTTGAGCTTGGAAATCCTGGAGACTGTCATTGATTCTTTAGCCTCTATGCTTTTACATGTAGCACAGACAGTTCCTTTCCGTGTGAGGTTTTCCAGAAAAAAACTTCTATATTTATAAATAACTCGAATGGAATCACCCTCTTTCCAATCATAACAAGTCCATTGATTGACCCAGTTAATTGACCAGTGCATACCATCCGTTGTCTTAATGCTGTCACCCTTTGTTGATAAAGTCTCAATCTGTGTTGTTATGTCATATGTTGAGATAAAAGCTTGATCAAACGTTTTAAAACTCAAATGACGGGAGACCTGAAGGATCTTTTCATTTTCACCCGCGGCAATTGTACTACTAACAGCTGTGAAAAATATGGACATCGTAATAAATGAAATAAATCTGCGCATATATTAAATTAACTATCTCTTTTAGGTTTTTTTGTTATTAAATATATAATATAATAAATATATAAGTATTATATGTCAATAAGACACAGTCAATTGCCCGTCACACAAAAGAAGATCAAGTTTAAGTAATTTTATATAAAGATTGCCGTAAGAAAAATTCTTTATGGAAATTAGAACAGCGCTGTTGCATAACTTAACATGCTTACAATTATTTATTTGAACACAGAGAGATAGAAAAATTCATAAAGTTTCTCAGAATATACTCTCAACTGATCTGTATTTTTTTTATTTCCTCTATGCCACCTGTGATATCATAGCGTTGCAATAAAACTTCTACGCGTTGAATTACACCACTAAGCCTCATCACAGATATAAAACACGATCAAGTGACGTAATACTGTGTGATATACCACCAGCAGGTAATACTGGCGACGTATCCGAGAAAAATAACTGGAGTCCATTTAAGGTGTGCTAAGAAAGTATATTCTTTCGTGTTCACGCCCATCACCGCAACTCCAGCCGCTGAACCAATAGAAAGTAGACTCCCTCCTACGCCTGCAGTCAAGGTAATCAGTAACCACTGGTCCAGACCCATAGCAGGGTCAATTTTCAAGACTGAATACATTACGGGAATGTTGTCTCCAATAGCGGAAACCAATCCAATGATTATATTAGAAACTGTTGGTCCCAGGTTCCCATAAAGACTCTCTCCAACCAAAGAAAGATAGCCAATATACTGAAGGGCTCCCACTGATGTTAATACTCCAAAGAAGAAGAAGAGTGTATCAAATTCAACCTTTTCGACTTTCTTAAACACATCAAAACCTAATACTTCTTCCTCAGAATCCTCACTGTCGCCAATCTTAATACTCCCAAATTTTTTGGAAAAGAAACTGGCAAACATCAGAATTCCCAAGCCCAACATCATCCCTAAAAATGGTGGAAGGTGAAGAAAATTATGAAAACTGATAGCAATCACTATCGTCAATATTCCGAAAAAGATAGTAGTTTTGGCTCCTTTCTTAAGCTTCACTGCCAAGCTCCCTCCCTCAGGAGATCCCGCTGGAAGAAAGAAACTCATAATCAATGCCGGTACCAGCCAATTAATCACTGACGGAAGGACAAGAAGCGAAAATTCAAAAAACTTTACCTTACCAGAGGTCCAAACCATCAAAGTTGTGATGTCTCCAAAAGGTGACCAAGCTCCTCCCGCATTGGCAGCAACCACAATATTTACAAAAGAAAGAACGAGGAACTTCTTGTCACGACAAACAGCCTGCGCAATAGTTGCCATCAATAAAGCACTGGTAAGATTATCAGCCAGGGGTGACAACAGAAAAGTTAATACACCCATTGCCCAGAATAACGATCGATAACTTAAACCCTTGTTTATCAACCAGCTTCTTATTGCATCGAACACATTCAAATGGGTTAGAGCATTTACATAAGTCATCGCTACGAGAAGAAAGAAAAACAGAGCTCCTATTTCCGCTACAAGTTCATTTATAAATTCATGGGGATCTCCCCCGTTAAGTTTATGGTATATTCCTATTAGGCACCACATGAGACAGCCGAAAAAGACCATTGGCTTAGACTTTCGCAAGGATAGTTGCGATTCAAAAATCACCAAGCCATAACCTATAAAAAAAAGAACTAGTGAAGCTATACCAACCCATTCACCTGTCGCATTAAGCATTTAAAACCCCATAAATGTAATCGCTACAATGAAACCACCGATACAATCAGTGCATCTATTTACAAAGTGGAGAATAGATTAATTTTAAGCAACTATTCAGGAGAGAAAAAATGAAAGAAAACGCAGTCAATTACAAGACGAGGGCACCATCAAAATATACCGAAACGACTTCAAGAATTGGAATTTTGGACCAGAGATTTTTTTGGCTGTTAAAGCGCATAAATCTCGATCGCTTAGGTCGTGTATTAAAATTAGGGAATGTCTCATTTTGAAAACATTTTGTCTTAATTTTGGATCTGTCGTAATTCTCCATACTTAAACAAATAGGTGAATTTCGGCATGGTTCAGAAAGAGGCTTTTTTAGGTAACAAAAAGGGTTGTGGGATCATGCCGTTAGAATATGTCTCATTGCCAAAATTGCGAAGGCTAAATCGAGAAAAGTAAAGCTATGCTTAAGCTACCTGTTCTTGAGGTATTGGAGAGGTGCCACTACCGTGGCACGAAATGTGTATCGTTCATCCCCTGAGCTAAAGCACAGGGCTATTTGGAGACAGAGCCACTACCGTGGCTATTAGGAGTTATCCATAGCCGGCTTATTC
>JBLFWS010000135.1:0-9313 GCA_047611865.1 Chlamydiales bacterium | reverse complement strand
TTCTTTTGAGGTTTATGAATAGTGGACATTCCGTCTAAAATCGATGCTACAGTGTTTTCCATTGGTCGAGATCCTGGTGAAAATACAAAGTTGTATTATTCCAAAATATTCAAATTAATCCTCAACGGAAACTGTCCGAACTATTGAACTCTGAGTATGGAAAAATACATCGTCATTATAAAAATAGCCATTAATCGACTTATAATAAAACAAGCAATCCTTTCTTTTGATGTCCCTTTCATAAGATGGATTTCCAGATTCGATTTCCAATTTTTGAAAATATTTTTTATTTCCCAACGTAACTTGTAGACCGTTCCAATAACCTTCGCTTTCCAGACTTCAATGGAAACATTGGTAATCAAAAATGTAAATCTAACCCATTGCTTGCTTTTTTTGAAACTGTCCTGCCTTTCTTTTGTGCAGACCTATTTTGTTTTCGTGACCTCTGATTTAATATCTCTTCTGGAACTCGGTAAGCAATCAAACGTACGGGAACCTTTTGTATTCCACCTATAAGAACAGCTATTTCCACAACGGAATCATTAGGAAAATACCTGTCAATATATTCTGGAAGTTTTTTAATCTCTTTTCCATTTGTAGTATATATTTTAGGGTTTTGCTTTAAACGGCTTAAAAAAAAGGCCCCTAGTTCGGCTATTTTTTCAAAAATCGGTAAAATAAAATAAGCGAGATCACGAATTATGAGGTCACCTTGTCCTATTCTATTGAGAATTTGACTAGCCATAGCCTGATCTGGAACTGAACCTGCTGTAATTTTAAGGTCCTCAATATGTCCAGAAATAGCTTCCCAAGTCAGATGGATTTTATATCCAGCTTTGGAAGCACATCCACCGCTACCCTTAAAAGCCTCTGCGAGTTGTTCGTGCAATTCACATGAAGTACTATCTTCAATGAAAACCTTTTTAAATCCCTTGAGAAGGCCTTTTTGTTTAAGTTTATCCATGCTATCAGATGTCCAATTCTGCAAAAGGTGGCCGTAACATCTGCGTAGGTATCTAACAGTAAAGTTACGATTGAGATACTTAGATAGTGCTTGAGAGGAAATTTTAACACCTCCTGAAAGCCCTCCAAGTATCTCTGTCATGGTCTCAAGAGAGTGCAAGGCATTCAGGGTAATATGAACAACCATAAGGATTAGAAAGTTTAGTGGATTAACCCTGGATGTCGAACGCTGTATGAAATTTGTTTCTTTGGCAAAGGTATCCAGTGAATGTTGAGCGAAAATTGTCTTGATTTTTGATGAAATATCTTCTAGCCTATCTTCAAAATGCATTTTTACCTCTAACTTGAATGCTTTAGTCGGTTTCTAGTTAGAGGCTTTTTACCTTAAATTCTTTATTTATATCACTTTAAATTTTTAGGTTGATGCGTATGGGCTCTGCCCCCAAACCCCCGACAGAAGAAAAGCCACTTCCTTCGCTTCCTTTACACTTCAGGAACCGGATGTTAAGTTTTTATTTTCTGTATTTCTTTTACACGAGTCAAAAGTGTAAACCATGTGACCGTTCGGGCCGGTGGTAAAATTTTAATCATAAGCCTCTCGTAGACGCATGTTTTATGCAACAACGCCTCAATTGAGTAGAAATTTTAGTGGTGAAGAGCAAGAAGGACCTTCGTACAAAGATGAAAAAAGAGGGTGGTGACAGATTCCGAAGGCTCCAATTTTAAAGTTAAGTAACTCTTGTCAATTCATTTGTATAGATTGAATTTAATTCATTTAAAGTGTTATATAGTTTCTCTTTCTAAGAGTTTAGTGGTATTATACTTTCATAAAACATGTATACCTAAACCAATTCTTGAATTGGTTTAGGTATAAATAAAAAGGCATTGTTAAATGATTAGAGCTCGCACTTCTAGCTGGGAAGCACGTATTACTCGTGAGTATCAAGAGATCATGACGGATGAGTTGCTTACTGGCGGTGATGATTCATATTTATTAATTGAAAAATGCTATGAGCAATTAAAAAAAATATTTCCCGCTTACTCCGATCAAAACCTGGAGATACTGTTCCGCCTTAACGAGGCACAGGAGCAAAATTCAGCTTTATTTCAAAAAATAAGGGAAGTCTTGTTAGGTAGTTTACTACGGCCTCTGCAATAAAGCTTCCAATATTGCAGCTTTTCTTCTTGATACGATCATATCTAACAAAAGTCTTTCTTCTTCTGTGGATGTAGGGACTTTTTCAAGTTCCTCTCCATATTGAGAGAGCATTTCTCGGCCTTTTAAAAGGCCAATCTTGATATTTCTAAGAGCAATTGAAGAATCTTGGCCAAGAGAGGCGCAAAAGGGGTGTTCTCCTCTCCTCGTAGCCTTGGCATCTATAGCTGCATTTAAATTCTTTAGCACTCTTTCAGCTATGCTATCTAACATATCATCTTCCAGCAGTTGCACAAACGGGGACACAAGATCCGTCATATTTGCGCTTGCTAGCCATTCAAAACTTCCATTATCAATAGCGCAGAATTCACCAAGGTCTCGATCACCAGGGGTAGATTTATTCTCAGTAATAGTATACATCCAATTCCCAAAATTCGCTTTACAAGGGTCGAGTCTGGGGCCTTGAGCGGTTGAAGTGAATTTGATGAGTCGATCCCTGTTAGACACTAATAGATCCATCACCGCCGTGGATCCAAGCTCCTGCATTCTGCTTGCAAATTGACCTATAAATGCACTTTTCAACTCATCTTGTTTTAGTACATCTTGAAAAGTTACCCCTCTAATTCTAGACATAGCTAGAAGCCCATCGTTTGGCCCTAACCCCCTAAAATCATCGATATTTCTTGATACATAAGCTTTTGCTTCAGAACCTACCTCAAATACTTCAGGTGTGTTTATACCTAGCTGTTTGAAAACTAAGTTTACAAGAGTTTCATTTTTGATATCTTGTAAACTACCTGCCTTAAGAACAAGGCCGGGGAGAAGCCTTGTAATTCCATTTTTTCCCAATCGGGGTTTTGTCGCTGTAGCTTTTAGTGGGCTTTCTTTTAAATGGTTTATTAAACGCAGATCGCAATCAGCATCAACTGGAAAAGGGAACCTGAGTCCTTGGGTACGTTCCAGATTCCTTAACTCGAGAGGTTCTGCCCATAGTGTTTGTGGACTTGCAGAAGCAGCAGGAGACAGCATCGCTACTTTAAAACACTCTTTCTGAAGTGTATTTACTCGTGCTTCAGTTGTTAAATTAGCTTGTTCGCAAGAGTCTGGTGCGGGGTTATGCCCCCCACTAACGAATAGAATTTTTATAAAAGATAATATACAAGACATGAATAAGGCTTCTAGATTTGATTTTTTTAGGATATGACTATAACTATAACTTAATTTATCTATAATTGCAGTATTTATATTAAATATGTAGACGCAACGTGATAATTCCCCTATAAAACTAAGTTGAAATGTCACCTTTAGTTATAATTTTTGGATTCTCTTTCTAAATTGGGAGTGCCTATGGAGATTATACGAATGAGTAAAAAATAACTTTACAGAGGTGAAATCATATCTAAAGCAACCAGAGGTGAAATTACTCAAATAAAAGCTAGTGAATAAATGGGTATTAGCTTATGCAAGAGATATTGGAAAGGAGGGCTAGTAAACTTGGCGCACCGTAATCGAGGTAAGCCCAGTAATAAGAAAAGCCACTTCCTTCGCTTCCTTTACACTTCAGGAACCGGATGTTAAGTTTTTATTTTCTGTATTTCTTTTACACGAGTCAAAAGTGTAAACCATGTCTATGAACTAAGTGTAAACCATGTGACCGTTCGGGCCGTGGTAAAATTTTAATCATAAGCCTCTCGTAGACGCATGTTTTATGCAACAACGCCTCAATTGAGTAGAAATTTTAGTGGTGAAGAGCAAGAAGGACCTTCGTGACAAAGGTGAAAAAAGAGGGTGGTGACAGATTCCGAAGGCTCCAATTTTAAAGTTAAGTAAATCTTGTTAATTCATTTGTATAGCTTGAATATAATTCATTTAAAGTGTTATATAGTTTCTCTTTCTAAGAGTTTAGTGGTATTATACTTTCATAAAACATGTATACCTAAACCAATTATTGAATTTGTTTAGGTATAAATAAAAAGGCATTGTTAAATGATTAGAGCTCGCAATTCTAGCTGGGAAGCACGTATTACTCGTGAGTATCAAGAGATCATGACGGATGAGTTGCGTACTGGCGGTGATGATTCATATTTATTAATTAAAAAATGCTATGAGCAATTAAAAAAAATATTTCCCGCTTACTCCGATCAAAACCTGGAGCTACTATTCCGCCTTAACGAGGCACAGGAGCAAAATTCAGCTTTATTTCAAAAAATAAGGGAAGTCTTGTTAGGTAGTTTACTACGGCCTCTGCAATAAAGCTTCCAATATTGCAGCTTTTCTTCTTGATACGATCATATCTAACAAAAGTCTTTCTTCTTCTGTGGATGTAGGGACTTTTTCAAGTTCCTCTCCATATTGAGAGAGCATTTCTCGGCCTTTTAAAAGGCCAATCTTGATATTTCTAAGAGCAATTGAAGAATCTTGGCCAAGAGAGGCGCAAAAGGGGTGTTCTCCTCTCCTCGTAGCCTTGGCATCTATAGCTGCATTTAAATTCTTTAGCACTCTTTCAGCTATGCTATCTAACATATCATCTTCCAGCAGTTGCACAAACGGGGACACAAGATCCGTCATATTTGCGCTTGCTAGCCATTCAAAACTTCCATTATCAATAGCGCAGAATTCACCAAGGTCTCGATCACCAGGGGTAGATTTATTCTCAGTAATAGTATACATCCAATTCCCAAAATTCGCTTTACAAGGGTCGAGTCTGGGGCCTTGAGCGGTTGAAGTGAATTTGATGAGTCGATCCCTGTTAGACACTAATAGATCCATCACCGCCGTGGATCCAAGCTCCTGCATTCTGCTTGCAAATTGACCTATAAATGCACTTTTCAACTCATCTTGTTTTAGTACATCTTGAAAAGTTACCCCTCTAATTCTAGACATAGCTAGAAGCCCATCGTTTGGCCCTAACCCCCTAAAATCATCGATATTTCTTGATACATAAGCTTTTGCTTCAGAACCTACCTCAAATACTTCAGGTGTGTTTATACCTAGCTGTTTGAAAACTAAGTTTACAAGAGTTTCATTTTTGATATCTTGTAAACTACCTGCCTTAAGCACAAGGCCGGGGAGAAGCCTTGTAATTCCATTTTTTCCCAATCGGGGTTTTGTCGCTGTAGCTTTTAGTGGGCTTTCTTCTAAATGGTTTATTAAACGCAGATCGCAATCAGCATCAACTGGAAAAGGGAACCTGAGTCCTTGGGTGCGTCCCAGATCTCTTAACTTAAAAGGTTCTTCCCATAGAGGTAGGGAGCTTTCTGAAGAAGCAGGAGACAGCATCGCTACCTTAAAAAACTCTTTCTGAAGTGTATTTACTCGTGCTTCAGTTGTTAAATTAGCTTGTTTGCAAGAGTCTGGTGTAGAGTCAAAATGACCATCACTAACGAATAGTCTTTTTAGAAAAGATAATATACAAGACATGAATAAAACTACTAAATTTGATTTTTTTAGGGCATAACTATGACTTAATTTATCTATAATTGCAGTAGTTATATTAATTTAACGACATGATCGTTAAATTCTGTGGTTCAGGGGCGTTGTTGCATAAATAACCACTAAGCCACTGAGATCAGTGAGAAGGAATGAGATAGGGAGAAACTTGGAGCTACTATTCTTTCACTTTGCGGCATTCCTAAATTTGTCATGATATTCAGAGCGTGGGATTTGACTTAAGCCTCAGCTTGCTGTCCTTGAAAGGTGCGAGATTTTAAGTCTCCACCAAAAAGAGTCTTAAATCGATACATGCCTGTCCTATTCTATTTAAAACAAACTGGTGGAGGGAGAGGCTTATTGATCAATTTTAACGTGAAGCTACTAAAGCACGGTCTTCGACGCTTAATCGTATAAAACAGCTCTCCCCATCTCATCCCTCCTCACTGGTCTCAGTGGCTCAGTGGTTATTTATGCAACAACGCCGATACAATCTATAATTCCAATACGGTCCACTATTTGATATAATAAATTTGAATCAAGTGGGGGCTGGTATGAGTAGTGTAAGCGATGGGTCTGAAAATAATAGAGCAAACAATATCGTGCAGGGTCTCAAAAAAGCGAATAAATCTACTGATGGCAGTAGGGCTTCTCTGACCAAGTGTAAAAAAAATAGTTTGATCAGTTCCCTTTTCATCTGTGGATCGACCCTTGATGTTTCTGATCCCCAAGTTAGAAAGTACAATATCGAAGTTCTACCTGTATCCAAAATCCTAGAAGATCCTCCTCTGGATTATGATGATCAAAGTACAGGTGCTGAGAGCTCTCTCTCTCAAGAGAGTGTTCCTTCAGATGTTTTTCAAGAAGCTCAAGCTGTCCATGAATATATTATGGGAGTGATGCAAAAAGGCAGTCGGACTGTTCCGAGTGGCAAAGGCTTTCATGGATCGGTGTTTCTTGAAGATGATAATGGAGAGGAATTGGGAGTTTGGAAACCGGAAGAAAAGAGATCTATTGGAGATCACTTTCGACAAAAAGGCCTCTTACTTAGTGAGGGAGTGAAAGACCCTTTGGCTGTTGGAGAAGAAGCGGCATATTTATTGAGTGAGAAGCTGGGGTTTACAGGCTTTGTTCCGAAAACGGCTTTTATAAGCTCTCAGGGGAAAGCTCTAGCTGGGGCGGATGCGAAGGGTTCATTTCAGGAGTTTGGAGGAGACTTTGCAGTGGCAACAATTGCTGTTGCTTCCAGATTAGATAACCCGAACACAAGCCCCACAGAAAAAGAGACTATTCTCTTTCAGAAAATGGCGAGTCTGGACTTTATCCTTGGAAATGTGGACCGGCATGCAGAAAATTGGATGGTGAAAACGGACTTAGAAGGTCAGATTACAAAAATTATTCTCATAGACAATGGATCCAGCATTCCTCGAAAATACACGACTGGCGGTATGGATTATTTTACGAAGATGGCAGCGCATAATCAGTACAATTGGGCGACTTTTATCTCATCAGACAAGCCCTTTGATCAAGAGGTGAGTGATTTTATCAAAGGGATAGATGAAAAGGCGTTAGATGATGTGTTCAACTATTTAGACAGTGACCATCCCGGATATCTTAGCCAGAGTATGAAACGTGGTGTTCAAGAGAGGTTACGTATATTAAAAAAAGCAGCTGGAGGTGGGGTTACTGCAAGAGATTCCGTTAGAGGGAGGACTCGGGAGTTTCACCTGAAAGATTTGTTTCTCTTCATGGATGGTAAAAAAAGTCAGCAAGCTTTAGCACAAGGGGAGATTTTTTGGGATCCGAAGTTACGGGGAATTTTTAATAAAAACAGAAATCGAAATATCCAAAAAAAGCGACAGATAGATCATGCTGCATAAATATCGTTTCACATATTTGAGATCTCATTATAGCGAAAACAGTTCACAACGTGGTCATTAACCATTCCGGTAGCTTGCATAAAAGCATAGATAATGGTTGGGCCAACGAAAGTAAATCCTCTTTTCTTTAGATCTTTGCTGAGTTTTTCGGAGATGTCTGTGGAAGGGGGAAGGTCTTTCATGGACTTTCTTTTGTTATTAATAACTTTTCCGTCCACATAGTTCCAGAGAAATTGATCGAAGCTTCCAAATTCGTCCTGGATTTTTAGGAAATTTTGAGCATTTTTGATAGCAGAGTTTATCTTTAGTTTATTCCGAATGATTCCAGCATTTTGGAGGAGTTCCTCTACTTTTTTTTCATTGTACGATGCGACTTTCTTCACATTGAAATTATCGAAAGCCTTTCGATATTCTTCTCTGCGTTTCAGGATGGTAATCCAGCTTAGTCCTGCCTGAGCTCCTTCGAGAATGAGAAATTCGAAAAGAGTTCTGTCATCATGGAGGGGAACACCCCATTCTGAATCATGATACTGCTTATACAATGTGTTGTCGATAGATGCCCATTCACATCTTTGGAGGAGGTGATGTTTGTCGCTGTTCATTACCGCTACCTTGTTATTAATCTTTTGAGGGACATAATAAACAAAGGGTTGAATATTTGGAAGTCTGGAGGGATTTGTTCAATGGATAAAGAAGAAGCAAAGAAGTGCCTGCGGGAAATGTATGAGGATGTAAGGGATGAAGATTTTTATTCTATCGACCCTACCATAAAAGATTCTAAATTGATTTCGGAGAGTGCTCTGATCTATGGAGAGTTTCCGCCGGAAAAGTTCCCTTTGATTATGCATCACCTTAACCCACAGGAGGGAGAGGTGTTTTTTGATCTAGGGTCGGGAATAGGAAAGCTCTTGATTTATCTGGGATTAACAGGAGACTTCAGTCAGGTCTGTGGCATTGAAGCCGTGAAAGAGTATTACGATATCGCTTGTGACAAGATTAAGGTTTATGACAAACTTGACAGAGCAGCTGTCGTTTCGTGTATTTTTGATGACTTTCTAAGAAATGACATCTGGACCAAGGCCGACATCGTTTTTGCATTTGCCACTTGTTACACAGAAACCATGATGACAGAGATTGCGCGTCTAGCAGTTGGTCTTGATGAAGGGGCTCGTTTTGTTTCTATCAATATGCCCTTGAAGGCAACTTACCTCAAGCTCCGCTTGAGGGAGCGCTTTGACTTCGGCGACACAGCAAGAGCTGAGGTCTTTATCTATGAGAGGGTTTAAACCCTTAGCTCTTGGATAACTTCCAGTTTTTGAAGCAAGCGAGCAATGGCACTTATGTTAATTCCCGAGAAATCCTCTGTGTAAATTCCGTAGAGATATTCGCTGGGCTCGATAAAAGATTCTGTTGCATGCTCTTTGAACCAGTCAATTAAAACGTCTTGTGCATTAGCATCTTTCATAACGGTTTCATTGATGTGCTTGGACAAAAACTCCAGCAAACTGCCGTTATTGTATCGCTTGTAGAATTTGTCCAGGATGTCTTTTTTGTTCAAGTTTTCATCTTCAAAGGGGTCGTTGTAATTTGCAAGGGAGGATCCCACTAGTCCCAGTTCACTTCCAACGAGCTTCATGAATGTGGTGTAGGTGTGAGCGTTTACGGATTGATCATTGTATTCAATTTGCATAAATAGGTTGATGATTTCCTGACGATGATCATGAATCTTTTTATAAATTTGCATGTCCAGCATTTACGCCCGACATTGAGCGCAAATCATTGAAAGCCAACAGTGAGCAGTTCATGTAGCCACTCCGTAGATTTCTTGGACCGATGGAGAAAAACAAGATATAATTCGCATTCGAAGAGTCGTAAGTCCGGATAT
>JBLFWS010000134.1:0-9378 GCA_047611865.1 Chlamydiales bacterium | reverse complement strand
AGAAGCAGTTAAAGATTTCTGAGGAGATCCAGCCATAATGTAAACTCACTTTGGGATGATTAAGCCTCAGAGTTTACGAAATCAAATTTTAAATCTCCTCTCAAAAATTCCCAGCGGGAATTGCTGATATATCTGTATGTACATCGTACTATTAATATTGTTATCCTCCTATGTGTTATAATAGAATTAGTAACCCACCGATTAGGGAGGTTATTATGGGACGAATTGGCAGGATAGGTTCAGGCCTTAGAAGAGTTTCCAAGGGGGCCAAAAAAGCGAAAAGTGCCTCTAGAAGAGCAGCTACTACTACTAAAAGTGCTTCTAAAGTAGTAAATAAGCAGAATGCTAAAAGGGCAGCGGAGATCATTATTGACAGCCACTTGCAATATTTTGGAGCTACAAAGTATGAGACTCCTCAACGATCTCAAGCAGCAGAGGCTAGGGCGAATCGTTCAAGCGGAAGGAATAATTCTGCAGGGTCAAACTACGGACCCCCTGGAGCCCACTAGGTAGCTTGGATGTGAAGGCATTAGTTTTGTAAGCTACGTCACACAGGGTTCTGTTCTGGCGCCTTGTGGTCTTGCGTTTTTGGAATTTCCCCTTCAAATATCGGGCAAATTATTAGGAAGAAGATAAGTTATTTAGGTGCTTTATCGCACTAGATCAAATTGGGTGCGTCCTGAAGAGTCCACTTCTCTGATACCGAAGACGTCGTGCAGTAGGTCACTGGAGAGTATTTCCTCTACTTGGCCACTAGCGACACAGGCCCCATCTTTCAATACGAGAATTTTATCACAGTAGCGTTTGGACATGGCTATGTCGTGGGTAGCTACAATAATGGTTCTATGGAGAGTTTTGAGGCTACGTAAAAGCTCCCAAATTTGTAGCTGATGCTGGATATCTAGAGAGGAGCTGGGCTCATCAAGCAATAATATGGGAGATTCCGTAGCCAGAGCCCGGGCTAAATACACACGCTGCCGCTCTCCACCAGAGATCTCTGATATGGGTCGATCCTTAAGATGCCAGACATCCATGGATTTCATAGAGGATATAACGGTATTTTCTCCGCTATTTTTACCATGAGAGTAACGACCCATGGCGACAAGATCTTCTACACAAAAGGAAAAGTGACAAACAGGGGATTGAGGGACAAGGCTTACTGTCTGGCTTATTTCCTGACGTGGCATTTGGTGTAAATTCTTTTTCTTCCAGAGAACCTGACCGCAATCAGGCTTCCATATACCTGAAATATTCTTCAATAATGTGGACTTACCCGATCCGTTAGGACCCAAAAGTCCGTATATAAAACCTTCCTCAAACTTCTCGCTGATATCGCGGAGGAGAACTTGATTTCTGCTAGAATATCGAAGTTTGGAAATTTGTAGCATCAGTTCAAAACTCTTTTGGAATGGGGTGAAACAAAAAGAAGAAAAAGAAAGAAGCTCCCACCGAGGGCTGCTGATAAGCTACCAATAGATAGGGCGTGAAGGTGAAACAGGCGTAAGAATAAATCTAGAGCAATAAGAGCTATTGCGCCAGCTAAGGCACAGTAGGGTATGAGTTGGCGGTTATCGGGGCCAATGATCTTCCTCATGATATGTGGGAGGACAAATCCAAAAAAAGGCACGTTTCCTATGGTAGAACAAGCTCCTCCAGTAAGCATAGCTATACACAAAAACAAATGCCACTGTACCGCAGTTACATCAACACCAAGATTACAAGCATCTTCTTCTCCGAGTGCAAGTAAGTTCAATTCTTTGGAATAAGATAGGCATCCTAAAAGGCCTACTAAGGCTAAAGGGGCTTGCATGTGAACATGGCTCCATGAGAGGTCAACCGTTGAGCCAGATTCCCACTCTGTCAGAGTTTGAATCAATGACCAGTTGTCTCTCAGGGCATAGAGTAGGCCTCTCTGGATCGCTAAAATAACTGTAGTTAAGGCTATTCCAGATAGAATCAGATTGTGGGTGCTGAAGTTTCCATTATGTCTAGCAAATGCGTAGACAAGGAAAAGGGTTGTAAGGCTACCGAGAAATGCAGCTATTGGAAGCGCAAAGGGGATGCTTATATGCCAACCAAATATAAATCCAAGTAGGACACATAGATTACTACCGGCACTGATTCCCAGGGTTGAAGGAGATGCTAGAGGATTTTGAAATATCGATTGAGTGACGGCTCCAGCAACAGACAAGGATGCACCGGTGCAAATCAGTACAATTACACGGGGTAAGCGTTCGTCGAGGAGGGGGTTCCAGCCAGAGTTTATTCCGGCCAAGCGCTCTTGAAAACTACTCCAAATAATTTCCCAAGGGGTGTCTCCAATAGAAAGGGTTGCAGCGGAGAGTAACGGAAGGAGAAAGAGGAGGCCGAAAAATAGGGGAGACTTGTATTTCATCGAGCCTCCGCAGCGATAATAGCTTGGAATAGGTCGAAGTAGGCAAGTACAAGGTATTGGGAGACTTCTTGCTGTGTGTCAGCATCAACGGGGAACACGTTATTTGCTTGTAGGGCTCTCATACTTTGAAAGGGTTCTAAATTCATAATAAAATCATCGAGAGGTTTTTCCTGAGAGTTGCCCACTACGATGCAGTCGGGGTCAATGTGGATGATCTGTTCTGAATTAAGCGGGGTCTGCCATTGTGATTTCTGAGATTTAGCTTCAAAATGTCTGGCTAGATTTTCTACTCCTAGTCTGTCGAGCATCTGTCCTGTTAGGGTATGACTTGAGGGGGTTGCCCATCGTTTAAACTTATAAAGAAAGAGGAGTTTAAGGGGGGGGGATTTTTGAATTTTATCTCTGACAGAATAAAGGTGATTATCCATAGCAAGCAATGCAGATTCCATGAAAAGGCAGAGTAATTCGGATTTCATAGACTGATTGCTACAATCTCCTACAAGTCTCAGAGAGGAGCAGATGTCTTCAAAAGTATTGGGATCATCTAAAGTAACAGTCTGAACACCTTGTTTCTTTAAAGCGTTAACGGTTTGAGGAAGAGAGTAAGTCGATACGAAGGCCAGGCTTGAATGACGCAATGCTATTTGCTCAGAATAGTGTCTATCGATGTTTAAGAGGACTTTGTCCATCTTTTCTTTAGGGTAGAGATGGGGGGACCTGCGCATTCCTTCGGGAATAGCGACAATCTGTAAGGGGTCTAAAAGAGCGAAAAGAAAGGAGGCTGAGGCATAGGTCTGCGGTAAAAAGGATAAGGAGAGGTCGGGGCTGTGATCTTTTAGCGCACGGCCCAAGGCCTGACTGCGCAGGAAGCTCGATTCATCTAGTAAATGTATTCCTTTTAAGCCTTTTTCCTGGAGGGTGTAGGCATCAACTTGCCAGTCGCTTATAAGTTTTGTCATAAAGGCGACATCCCCATTTAGAGCCGTCTCTAAATCAGCTCTATTGATAGGGGTGACTTTGTGGCTCTCTAAATAGGATGAAGTAGACTCAAGTCGTTTCGAAAAAATAAATTCTTCATCAGCCCACACAAAAAAAGCTAGTATCCACCATCCAAAAATGAAAGCTATTGCACAAGAGGGGTATAGATTTCTTCTGAGGGATGACATGCAATAGCCTATGAGGGCGTTTATCGAGGGTTAAAAAAAAGCCCTGGCGTAAAATACACCAGGGCTTTTATTAAACGCGAAGTTGGCAAAGAATTTTACTTCTTAGTTACTTTCGTTTTCGTCTTCCACTGCATCGGAAATAAGAGCTTCGGAAATCAGAACTATTCCTGCCACGGATGCTGCGTGTGAGAGAGTGTTCTTCACAACTTTTGCAGGATCGATGATTCGTGAAGAAATCATGTCTTCAACTTTTCCTGTAACAGCATTAAATCCGAAGTTTTGTTTCTGCCCTTTAACTTCAGAAAGAATGATAGAAGCGTCAAAACCTGCGTTGGAGATGATCTGACGGATAGGAGCTTCACAAGCTTGTAAAACGATTTTTCCACCAAGAGCTTCTTCTCCTTCAAGATTCAAAGCTTCAACAGCTTTTGATGCTCTAAGAAGCGCAACACCGCCGCCGGCAACAACACCGTCTTCTAGAGCTGCTTTTGTAGAGTTTAAGCTGTCTTCAAAGACTTGCTTTCTCTGCTTAAGCTCAGGTTCGGTAGCCGCGCCAACACTGATAACCGCCACACCGCCACTTAGTTTAGCTTTGCGTTCTTCAAGTTTTTCTTGGTCGTAAGAACTGCTGGTGTTTTTCAGTTCATTCTCAATGAGCTTGACACGTGATGCTATGTGATCTTTTGAACCACCACCATTAACGATAGTAGTATTGTCCTTGGTGATGCTAATCTTTTCGGCACTACCGATGATAGAAGCGTCCACTTCCTTGAGGTTCATACCGGCATCTTCAGAAACGACTGTAGCGCCAGTCAGGATGGCGATGTCTTCCAACAAAGCTTTGCGACGATCACCAAAGCCAGGAGATTTGATGGCTGTTACTCTAAGAGAACCACGAAGTTTGTTAACAACCAAAGTGGACAGAGTATCTCCTTCAAAATCTTCAGCAATAATAAGGAGATCTTTTCCTGAGATTGCAGTCGTTTGCAAAATAGGTAGAAGCTCTTGAATGTTATTGAGTTTCTTGTCGATGATCAATACAGAAGCATCATTAAGTTCCACGATCATCTTTTCGGTGTCGGTGCAGAAGTAAGGGCTGAGGTAGCCTCTGTCAAACTGCATGCCTTCTACTAACTTCAGCGTAGTTTCTGTGCCTTTACCTTCCTCAATTGTGATTACTCCAGAGCGGCCAACTTTTTCAAAAGCTTCCGCGATTGTTTCTCCAATGGAGGCGTTACGAGATGCAGAAGCAGAAGCAATACTACGAGTTTGCTCGGAGGTCGTGACTTTTTCAGTGAAAGATTCGATTTCCTTGATGATGGCTACAACAGCTTTTTCCATGCCACGCTTGAGGATGATTGGGCTGCTACCGCTAGTAACGTACCTAAGACCGTGCTTTACTAATGAGCGCAGAAGAATTGTGCCAGTCGTTGTACCATCACCACACTTTTCTTTGATTTGTGAAGCCACTTCCTTAGCCATGGAAACGCCCATGTTTTCGTAAGGATCCTTTAGGTCAATATCTTTTACAATACTATTTCCATCACTTGTGATGTTTGGAGTGCCCCATTTTTCTAAAGCAACATTGCGGCCTCGTGGCCCTAGTGTAACAGCAACGATATCAGCTAGCTGATTGATGCCTTTAAGCAGCTTCTCACGTGCTTCTTCTTCAAAGAGAATTTCTTTTGCAGTTGTGGTCATACGATTTCTCCTATTGAAATATTGTATTTTTCAGAAATTTAAACTTATATCAATGGCTTCTACAGAATGGGTAAGCTTCCCAATGGAAATTCCATTGACGCCAGTAGCGGCATAATCCCGCACGCTGTCGAAAGAGATTCCTCCGGAGGCTTCCACATAGGCTTTTCCAGCAATTGTTTTCACGGCTTCACGGGTCATTTCGACAGTCATATTGTCCAACATAATGATGTCGGCATTAGCCTCAATAGCCTTATCAACCATTTCGAGGTTTGCGACTTCCACCTCCACTTCCACTCCTGGGCGGTAAGAACGTGCGCGTTTCACAGCTTCAATGATAGGGTCGCATCGGTCTTTTTCTAAAAAGGCGAGGTGATTATCCTTAATTAGAAAGCGATCATTTAAAGAGTAACGATGGTTGCGTCCTCCACCGACTCGGACAGCATATTTTTCTAGAGCTCTCATACCGGGAAGGGTCTTTCGCGTGTCTAAAATGTCACAGGAAAAGTTCTTTACTAATGTCACATATCTGTTCGTTGAGGTGGCTACACCAGAGGCGTGCTGCAGGATATTCAATGCCACTCGCTCACCGGAAAGAATTGCGCGTGCAGGTCCCTTGATACTTGCAATAATTGAACCAGCAGAAACATCATGGCCTTCCTCTACGAAATATTGTAGCTCTATCCGGGGGGCCAGGCGTTTGAAGATAGCTTCAAGTAATGTTAATCCGGCAATCCTGGCATCTTGTTTCAGTACGAAGTTTCCTTCGATTTCGTGATCCTTTGAAATGCAGGCTTCGCTGGTGATATCACCATCTCTAATGTCTTCTTTGAGAGCTATATCAATGAGCTCTAAAACTTCTGTAAGGGCTTCATCCATGTCACTATCCTGGGGAAATGAAGGCAAAATTTTAGTCCAAGTAGGGAAATACCGCAAGGGGTTTTTTACATTTTTAGCATTTAGGACTGTTAAGTGCTAGTTTTTTGTGGAAATCTTTGATCTTTGAGGACTAGCTTGTGCATTCTTGTACGAATGGATTTGGGATAAAGGAATATACACAAACAACTTGAAGAATCGGTTTTTGGGCCGATCTTTTCCCGCCTGGTGAAACTTGAAAATTCCACCTACTTCTCCAAGTATAACTGGAATTTCCAAGCTTCATCAGACAAGAAAATCTCTAACCCAAAATTCCGACTCTTCAAGTTGTTTGTGTATAGATATAAGTTTAATGTGTTTATAATATATTTATACTAATCTGATATAATCTTTATTTCCATGTAAAGCAATCCCTAATTAGGTGTAACTATGTATATTGATATGGCTATGTCAGTTGATTTAAAGTCAGAATACCCACTTTACTCCGTTCCGGATGGAGTTTTACAGATCATAGGTCGCTATGTTATCCCCGATCTGGATTCCAAAATAGTTTCTTCAAAAGGGTTTATTGGTAACAAGGCTGCTTTGATATTGGTACAGAGACTGGGGAATTTGAGCAAATGGTCTACACTTGTAGAAAAAGAATGCACAGCGCTTAACAGTAGGGCCGAAATTTACAATGCTACGAATAAAATCGCTTTTTGGAAAGCCCTGCCTGGTGGAATACAGGCCATCGGAAATTCTGATAACATAGTAGAGCAAGCAGCCCTATTGCGAGGGTGGATTAAAGAAAATGGCTCCAAGATAACGAGACTTCAATTAAGTAACGTGAAAGTTATTCCAGACGAAATTGAAGAACTGAAAAATTTAAGAGAATTGACTATCTTTTCAAGTAAACTAATTTATGTTTCAGATCGAATCACTTCTTTGCCAAAATTGAAAGCCCTTAGAATAGATTCACAAGGGTTGAAAGATCTCCCGGGATTAGGCGGACTTTCAAGGACTCTTGAGAAACTGGAAATTCGCTCAACTAATCTCGCTAAAATACCGGATGGTATAAGTGATATGAAAAATCTTAGAAGGCTGGAAGTCTGCGCTCCAAAGGTTCCTTATGGTAAGGTTTTACAAGAACGTGATAAATTGAGGAAATTGAAACTCAAGGAGCTTTCCGTGTTTCTAAATCCGGACTGGAATGTGACAGCAGAGAAAATAGGCTTCTTCGAACGCTTTATTCCCGGAATAATTATAGATTCTGAATCAGAAATAGGGGTGGAGAACTTTTCCTCTGAAAGTGCAATGAAGCTGCAAAAAAAAAGATAGTTTCGATTTCATCGACGGCAGTCGCGTTGTCGTCGGTTTTTATTTTTTACTAGAAAAGTTCACTACCTTTTTCTGTGGAGAGAGGTTGATCTCATCGAAAACCGTTCCTTGGCGAGCCTCTAGAACCATGGCAATGGCTTCAGCTATATCTTCTGGAAGGATATGCTGGTCGGGCTCCTGTCCAGGATAGAATGCTAGATTATCGAAAAAAATTGTTTGAGTCATTCCTGGATTAACAAGGCATACACGGATTCCTAAAGCGGAACATTCTTCTCGATTCTCCGAATATGAAACCATTCCATTTCTCTCGTGCAGAGCTTGAGAAAAAATCTTTTCTTTGGGATATAGACGGGCAATGTTGTTGTATACTCCTTTGGGCATACGAAAAGCTCCGAGACTAACTGAGTGAATTGTTGAGCTATCAACAGCAGCAAAGACTTCAGTAAAAAAGCTACTGTAGATATCGCGGAAGTCTTCGCAATAAATCATGGGGTCAAATCGGAAGCCTATCTTCCAACTTTTATCCTGAAGTTTTCGAGCAGCTTCCAAGCGACGATGGAGGGGGGCAGTTTTGTGCTCCAGAGATTCTCCTATTTCTTTTGGAGTAAGGCTGAAGGCAATTACGCAGTTCGGGACAGGCTCACGTTTTAAGAGAAAATTTATCTGTGTACTCTTAGTCCGTAATTCCAAAATCCCTTTGGGTTTTTTCTCAAAGAAGGGTAGAAGTTCATTCACAAAATGCACATAGTGTGCAGAGTGGTACATCCCTTGTAAAAAGCAGTAACGGCAATCGAATATACAGTTGAGCATATGAGAAAAGTAAAAATTCCTTTCTCCACCGATACCGTAAGCTTTAGGAGTCTCTAGAACAAAGCGATTGTTTTTTTTGGCAAGTATCAGTGAGGGATTTTTCTTCTGAAGACGAAAGTTTTGAGATTTTTTATTAAAGACCTCTCCATAGTGTTCACAAGGTATTATTTTGGCAGAAGGGTGCCTCGCAATAAGAGCTTTACTTCGGGGGTGGTCTACTACGGATTCTTCAAGATAAATAGAATGAAACATCTTATTCTTTAACGGTTCCTAAAGAAAATGTAAGGGTGAAGCCTCGAGTCTTTCTTTCAGTTGCCTAAGTACATCTTTGCCCGAGGCAAGAGAACTTAGTGAATCATCTAAAAGAACTTCCTTTGAAGAACAGACGTGAAGCCTCTTTAGTATGTTCAGAAGCTGAAATTGTTCGGAAACAGAAAAATGCCAGCGAGAGAGGAAGAGGTCTAAATTATTTGGCTTTTGTAAGAAAACTTCCTCTTGCTGAGAAAGATTAGTCAGCAAGTCTACTAAACAGTTGATGGTATCAATTTTCCCCTTAATAAGTGCTTCAGCAAGATGTTTATCCAGATTTTGTAGGGGGGACTGTTCATTATCAGAGATGACTTTGAAACAGTGGATAAATTCTGTTGTAGAAAAACGACAGGCAGTTTCATAAAATCCAGATGCTTCCATATCTACAGTAGCCTCTGGAGGGTAGCAATCAACAGGTTTATCATATGTCTCGAGGCAAGAGGTGTCACAAGGAGGCTTGAAAATATATGTAGGGTAACAACTTTTTCTAGTGCCCGCATCCGTTACTTTATGGGCTAAGATCCCTTCACCTGTGGGTAAATACCTATGGCCAGCAACACCTATATTTATCCAAACATGATGTTGCGAAGGATCGGAAATGGCGTAAAGGTAGCTTGTGGCTGCTGATGCAGAGACTTTGCCAATCCCTGAAATAATTAGCCGCATAGTTTCATTGCTATAGATTCGGAATGGAGCCTTTTCAGAGCTTGCTTTTAGGCGATAGAGATTAATGAGCGGCTGAGCTTCACAGTTTAGGGCTGTCACAAAGTTTATCATAGATTTTAGCTGCAAACCTCTTGTAAC
>JBLFWS010000133.1:0-9399 GCA_047611865.1 Chlamydiales bacterium | reverse complement strand
ATGAGCCCTGCCTTTTAGCTAAAAATCTTCCGGGAGTTTCTGTTATCGTAGGCAGAGATCGTGTTCAAGCATCTTTGATGGCTGTAGAATCAGGTGCTCAAATGATTCTTATGGATGACGGAATGCAACATCGCCGACTAGCCAGAGATTTCGAAGTGGTCGTGCTCGATGCTCGTGTTCCTCTAGGTTATGGTTATTTTTTGCCTCGTGGGCTTCTTAGGGATTCTCCTAAATCTCTTTCAAGAGCAGACCTCATATTTATTAATCGAATTAAAGATCTTCAGAGAGTCGATGAAATAGAAGGGCTCGTTAGGCCACACTCGGACGCTCCGATTGTGGCAGCAAAAAATGTTTTTGTAGGTGCCTGGTATTCGAATAGGGTAAAGGTGCCGTCTCTCAAATCTGTGAAAGTGGGTCTTTTTTGTGGGATTGGACAACCTCGTGATTTCTTTGAAACAGTAAAAGAAACAGGAGCTGAAATTGTTCATGAACATTATTTTGTCGACCATGAGGCCCCTTCTATTTTAGAACTTCAGCAAATTGCTGATAAAAGTCGCGAATCTGGAGCTGAACTTATTCTTTGTACAGAAAAAGACTGGGTAAAGATACAAAGTACCGACGAGTTATCATTGTCTCTGGCTTGGGTACAGGTTTCCATGGAAATCGTGTATGGAAAGGAGTCTTGGGAACAGTTCCTTGTTAAAATCAAAGATAAAGTAGCTTGTTCTTCTTTATAAAATAAAAAAAATACAAGCATGTTATGTTACTAATTGGTCTGTTTAAAAAAAATCATTTGGATTGATTTTAATATCGTTTGATACTATGGTTACGAAAAGGGTGGCTGTTAGGCCAGGGATATGTAAGATATAGTGTAGTACAGTATATATCAAAGATCGTCTCATTCAGTCCTTAGGCAAGGTCCTATTTCACTTTGCTATTTAAAAACTCTTTTGAGTACAAATGAGGATATAATTCCCTTCAGTACTTAAAGATGCTCTGGTTTGAGCTTGAAATATAAGTGTAATAACGAAAGTTCAAATGAGAGCTAAAAATGAGAAATAGTAGACGGGAAAAATGGGATATTTGAACGGGGTTCTTAACAAATTGGCTAAATTCTAGTAGACAGCCACATTATGAGCCAGACAAAGGATGACTCATAAGTTCTCAGGATTCTGAAATTCTTATAGTTTATTGATTTGCAAAAGAATATTGCAATTTAAATTTAATTCATGCCCTTTAGGTAATAAGGTCTCTGTAATAGGGGGATTTAAACAAGTTAGGAATGACTAGTCGATTTCCTGCTTTGAACCATATTTGCACGAGCGCGAATTTCTAGATTCCGATGCTAATGTGATACCGACAACTTAGAGTAACGAATTATAATATAATATCGGAACTAGATTTAAGGAGTGTATATGAAGCTTTGGCAGAAAATATTGCTAGGATTGTTTCTCGGGATTTTTGCAGGTTGGTCGGTTGCACCGCTCGGCCTGGAATCTTATACCGAGAGTTTCCGTTCAATCGGTGACGTCTTTATGAATCTCATCAGGATGCTTGTCGTATTGTTGGTCTTTTCTTCCATGACTGTCGGAGTTACCAGTATACAAGATCCAAAGAAGCTTGGTCGTGTAGGTCTTAAATCTCTCTTTCTGTACTTGATCACTACAATTATCGCTATATGTATTGGATTGGGCTTTGCCTACTTGATGCGGCCAGGGGATGGAGTGGAATTTACGATGTCAAGCCCTGTGGATTTACAGGCTGCACCCTCGATCGGTAGCATGATGACCAGTATTATTCCTAGTAATCCTGTAGCTTCTCTTGCTGAAGGGAATGTTCTCCAAATAATCGTTTTTGCTGTTTTTCTTGGGATTTCCATTAACGCCATTGGAGAAAAAGGAAAGCCTCTCCTTAATTTTCTGGAATCCTTGTCTGAAGCTATGTTTGGTATGACAAATATAATTATGGAGTTCGCTCCCTATGGAGTGTTTGCGATTATGGCGTGGGTCGTGAGCTCGTTTGGATTGAAAGTCCTGGGGTCTCTAGCTTTTTTCTTGGCATGTAATTATGTGGCCTGTCTGACTCACACTGTTCTCGTTCTTGGTGGAATTCTGATATTTGTCGCAAAGCTTAATCCATGGAATTTTTTCAAAGGGATGGGGGATGCTATTGTTTTGGCATTTTCTACTAACAGTAGTAACGCGACACTACCTGTTTCTCTCCGCTGTGTGCAGGATAACCTGGGGGTGTCCAAAAACATTTCTAATTTTGTTCTGCCGTTAGGTGCTACTGTAAACATGAACGGAGCAGCGATTTCTCAAGCAATTACAGCAGTTTTTATTTCTCAGGCTTACGGTATAGAATTAGAATGGCAGGCTCTACTTACAATCGTCGTTACAGCAACTCTTTCTGCAATTGGTGCTGCAGGGATCCCGGGTACGACCCTTGTTATGTTAACGGTTGTTTTAACTTCCGTTGGCTTACCTCTTGAAGGAATTCTTCTTGTTTCTGGAGTCGATAGAATTCGGGAAATGGTTACCACTATAGTAAACATCTTAGGTGACTCTGTTGTGGCTGTCTATGTGGCTAAAACTGAGGGTGAACTAGATCTTGATGTCTACAATAGATGTGAGCTGGTCGCAATGGAAAGGGAAGCATAGTACCCACAAGCGAATGCGGGTACTAGCCTATAGAAGTCTTTAGTCTTGAGCTGAAGAGTATCCAGACACTCCATTAAAGTTATACAGGTTCTCTGTTTTAATAAAGTCTACACCACTGTTCGATAAAGACTGGAGAAGGTCCACAACTTCATTGAGTGTTATGTCTTGTCCTTTTACTTTGGACATAAAGCGGCATCTCCAATGATCCACACAGGTCGTTTCAGGCATAAGGATTGGCCATACCTCAACACCTCTGTTGCTGATCATCTTCAATTCCAATCCACCATTAGCTGCTTTAACAAGAACTTCCATGATACTTTTGACTGCATTAGTTGACTGAAGAAAGACATCGACACCTACCAAATCTTTTTTGGTTTCGGCAATTGCTGTTTTCTTCTTCGAATCGGCAGAGGTCTTTTCTGGAGCGTTCTTGTAGCAAACAGGCTTGAACTTTTCAGGTTTTTGTCCGAGCCTTTGAACGACAGCCTCACCAAACTCTTTTGTTCCAACTTTCTCCTTGCTTAATCCTTCTTTGAAGATGTCGTATGTATGGATTCCATCTTCCAAAGTTTTTAGCCAGGCATTGTGTACGTTTTCAGCGGCTTGATTTTCACCGATGTGATTGAGCATAAGGATGGAGGCTAGTATTAAGCCTGAAGGGTTGGCAAGGTTTTGTCCAGCTCTACGAGGGGCAGAGCCATGGATGGCTTCAAACATAGCTCCATGGGTACCAATATTGGCCGATCCGGCTAAGCCTACTGAGCCGGCAATCTGTGCAGCTACATCAGAGAGAATATCACCGTAAAGGTTAGGAAGAACTACCACATCGAAATTTTCTGGCGTGTCAGCGAGTTTTGCCGCACCAATGTCTACTATCCAGTGCTCATTTTCAATGTTTGGGTAATCCTTTGCTACTTCGTCAAAAACTTTATGGAAAGCGCCATCAGAAATTTTCATGATGTTGTCTTTCGTAAAACAAGTGACTTTTTTGCGGCCATTTTTTTCAGCATAATCGAAAGCAAAACGGACAATCTTTTCAGTTCCAGTTCTGGAAATGATTTTTAGGGACTGAAAGACATCGGGAGTCTGTTGATATTCAATTCCAGCATAGAGGTCTTCTTCGTTTTCGCGAATAATGACTACGTTCATGTCAGGGTGCTTTGTCTTTACGTAAGGATGGTAAGAAATACAGGGCCTGACGTTTGCATATAATCCAAGGGTAGTCCGAATTGTTACGTTGAGACTTTTAAACCCACCACCTTGAGGTGTAGTAATAGGAGCTTTTAGAAAAGCTTTGGTTTTTCGGATTAGGTCCCAAGTGCTTGGTTCGATACCCGAATTATGGCCTCTAAGATAGACTTTTTCTCCGATTTCGACTTCGTGGATATCAAGGTTAGCTCCAGCCTCTGAAAGGATATGCAATGTTGCATCCATGATTTCGGGGCCGATGCCATCTCCCTTGGCGATAGTAATGGGCGTTTTTTCTGTCATTAGATTTTTCTCTCTGAAGCGGCGAGCTTTTCAATTGGGTGTTGTTCATTATTCTCGTTTTATAAAAGAGATCTCGACAACACAAAAATGACTGGTCTCGGCCTAAATAAATAGGGAATTTCGTAACAGAACAATGTTTAGTTTAGTATTTTTTTTGCAAGACTTTAAGTTAAGCAAAGGACATACTCTCTTCTTGATAAAGGGAAATGAGATTAGGGGAATGAGAATGCTTAAGGAACTTTTTGAAGAACAAAGGCAATTAATTAACGGTTGTTTCGATTTATTGGATATGAACGAAGTAGAAAAATTGTTGCAAGCCTTTCTGAAATGTTCAGGTACGATCGTTTTTACTGGGATTGGGAAAAGTGGTATCATTGCCAAAAAAATAGCATTGACCATGCTTTCCACGGGAACAAAGGCTTTTTACCTTTCGGCGGTAAATGCTTTGCACGGAGATATAGGAATTCTCACTAAAGACGATATATTCGTCATACTTAGTAAAAGTGGGGAGAGTGATGAACTGCTGAACCTAGTGCCATATGTCCGCAATAAAGGAGCTTCTCCAATAAGCATTACTTGTACTACGACAAGCCGTTTGTCAAAAGCTTGTGACTTGCACGTGACACTTCCCTTGGAGAGAGAGCTTTGTCCTTTTAATCTTGCTCCGACTACCTCGGCCTCTCTGCAGCTTCTTTTTGGGGATGTAATGGTAACAGCTCTGATGAGCGCAAAGAAGTTCAGCTTGGATGAGTATGCAATGAATCATCCTTCGGGCAGGATCGGGAAGCGGATTTCCTTAAGGGTTAGTGACTTAATGATAACAGATGGAGCTTTGCCTCTTTGTAGGGAGGAGGATAAGCTAATTGATGTCTTGGCAGAACTATCAGAAAAAAGGTGTGGTTGTCTTATCGTTGTTGAAGATGATCAAAGGTTAAAGGGGATCTTTACTGATGGTGACTTACGAAGAAGCCTTCAAAACAAAGGGCTAGGTTTTCGTGATGATGCTATAAAAGATTTAATGACTGCTGCTCCTAAATCTATTGCAGCTGATGCTCTTGCTTGGGATGCCATGAAAATGATGGAAGCAGATCAGAAGCATCCTGTTACAGTACTTCCTGTTGAGGAAGATGGTAAGCTTATAGGGTTGATCAAAATGCACGATATTATTCAGTCAGGAATTTAGGTCGTGTATTAAAACCCCGTGGGCGCCCTATTCTAACTCTGGATGGGAGCAGAAGATGGACTGGAGCTTCTTAAAGCTGTTTTCATGGAAATAGGGTAAGAACAGATCACAATCAAAACGAGTTTTTGAATCTTCTTGGAAAGCTTCGATATGGAGCTCTGTGTCATGAACACAAACCTTTTTCTTTATATTTTCTCTTAGAAAGACCCTTATGCCATAGACTTTTCCCTTTGCAAGGTACTCTATCTTCTTAATAGCCTCCAAGGGAATGGTAAATGAGCTTTTCCCTTTGGCGGCAAAATGAAGAGAGTCTTCATTGACGATGATTTCATGGGGTTGCATCTGAAGCTTGAAAAGGCGCTTATATGGAATCATTCCCAAAGCGACAAATGCAAAGCCAAGTAGCACAAGTGCCCATCCCCAACTGCTTAATTGAGTAGGGGGAAGCCAAATTCCAGCTGCAATAATTAAAATTATTCCGGGCAAAGCAATGAGATTAGCTTTTATGAGCAAAGATGTTAAAAGTTGGTTGTTGATAGAGCTTCGAAGCTTTAATTGTTCATTCATAATGCAAGTAAGTATGGCATTTTTTAGGATAGGACCACCAGTTATCTAATTTTTCCTGTATTTCCAAAAGACATTTTTCATATGGTAGGAATTTAATTAGTGATTGAAGGAAAGTTGGGTATACCGAAACAAGTTCAATAATTGGAATTTTTTTCGGTAAAGCTGAGCAAGGATATAATATAATGGTTGTTAGGGACTATCAAAAAAGAATCTACATTTTTATTTTTCTCCTCGCTTTGGGAGGTTTTACAGCATTTTCTTTGGATTCGAGTGAAGTGCTTAGCACATTGTCACCTACTGCTTCACTTAATTCTTTAGATTGGCGTGGTTGGCTGACGATATCTCTCTTCCTTCTAGTATTTTATTCTCTTGTCAAAGAATACCTCCCTCCAGATATTACTATGCTTTTAGGAGCGGGAGTCCTTGTTCTTTTCGGAGTGATTCATCCAGAGGATTTTTTAAAGGGGTTTTCACAGGATATTATCATTACTTTAGCAATGCTTTTTATTATTGCTAGAGCTTTGGAAATGAACGGTATCTTGAATCTTGTAGCAAAAAGAGCTTTACCACAGGAAAAAAAGCCTCTTCCACAGTTACTTAAAATGATGATTCCTTTGAGTGTGGCTTCGGCATTTCTTAATAATACTCCTATAGTTTTGATGTTGACCCCAGTAATTAGAAAGTGGGCTTTGGAAAAGGGGATGAGTCCTTCCAAATTCCTTATTCCCCTTTCGTACGCTACGATCCTTGGGGGGTCATGTACCTTGATAGGAACGTCCTGCAACCTTGTCGTTGATGGAATGCTGAGAGCTGTTAGCCCGGACGGGGGACTCGGCTTCTTTGAACTGTCTTACATAGGTATCCCGATTTGCATAACAGGCTTTCTTTACATGTACCTGTTTGGTTATCGCCTTCTTCCAGAAAGAGTTGACGTAACAACTGCCGTATTAGAGCAGACAAGGGAGTTCACAACGGAATTTCTTGTTACAGGAGATTGTGTCTTGCACGACAAGACGATTGAAGAAGCTGGAGCTAAGTACTTTAAAGGGGAGAATCTGGTTGAAATCGAAAGAGGGACAGTGATAATAGATTCTCCAGGTCGAAATGATAAAATCTATTCTGGGGATCGATTGGTCTTCGCAGGAGATATCGAAACTATTGCTGAACTTCATGCTATAGAGGGTCTTCATTCACTTGCAGACTTTCACTTCAAGTTAGATATTAATTCATCACATTTTGCTGAGGTTGTTATTGCTACAACGTCTTCCCTGATTGGAAAGACCCTACGTAGAGTAGGCTTTAGAAGGTATTATGGGGCATCAGTGTTGGCTGTATACCGCCAAGGAAAGCGGGTGCAAGGAAATGTGGGCGAAGTTGTTCTTCAGGCCGGGGATACCCTCATGCTCCTTTCAGGGAAACCCTGGGAACCTGGTAGTATTTATAACAATGATTTTTACTACATAAAATATAGTGAGAAGCTCCCCCTTTTCCACCCTCTCCAGGGGAGTCTTGTGGCCGGGATTCTTATTGCGATGGTGGTCGCTGCTACTCTTGGTGTCCCTATGATGAGTGCATCATTTGCGGCAGCAGTAGCTATGTTAGTGACCCGGAGTATTAGCATTCGAGAAGCTCGGAACAGTATCCGCTTGAACCTTTTAATTCTGATTGGTAGTGCATTTGCATTTGGAAATGCCTTACAAACAACTGGAGTGGCAAGTTTTATTGCAAAGGCAATTTTAGTAGTGGTCGGGCAAAATGAATACCTTTTGGTGGCGGCAATTTTTGGAACGACTTTGGTAATTACAGAGATGGTCACAAATAATGCGGCTGCATTACTGATATTTCCCATAGCTATTGAAATTGCCAGGTTAGCAGGCTTTGATTCTCCGGAAGCAATGAAGACTATTGCGGTGACTGTAGCTATAGCTGCTTCATGCTCCTTTGCTACGCCTATAGGTTACCAAACAAACACGATAGTTTATGGTCCGGGGGGTTACAAGTTTACGGATTATTGTCGGGTGGGAATTCCCTTAAGTTTCTTGATGTGGATATTGGGAATTATTTTAATACCTCTGTTTTGGCCTTTATCCGGATAAGTATTGGGCTCAGAAATATCAGTTGATATAGGTATTTTTCCTTCTAACCTGCCAGGCAAACAGGACATTCCAACAAATAAACATTAGTAAAAGAGATAAGGCTTGCCTTTGATGTAAATCAGAGTAAAGAGAAGATTTAGCGTCTCTTGCATCCCATTCTTTAAACAATCTAACGATCATAAAACTGTGTTCGGCTCTTTCAACTTGAACTTCAAATAAATGGGTATCACTTGAAGGACTTTCATTGATCCAATTAACAACCAGATATTTTTTCCAGGCATCAAATAACTGCTTTTGTTGCTCTAGTATCCGATCATCAAGAGGCTTATCCATATACGTTTCCACGAGTTCTTTTTCATCCGGGAAAAGCTTTGATGCAGGGTGAGGTAAGGGGTCAAGGCCATGGAAATAATTATAAAACGAAAATACAGTGGCAATAACGGGCAGGAGTAACGCGGAAGGAATGGCTCCATCAATCTTTAATAAAAGAAAAATGCAAATAAGAAAGGAAAATGAGAGCCAAATTTGCAAAAATAATGGGACTCCATATACGAGGGTGGTCATTCCTTTAGATATCTTTTCCGTGATACTAAGGGGGTCCTTAGTGTGAATCTCATTAAGTTTTTGAATTAAGCGTTCCTGTTGGTCTAGAGGAATTTTTTGAAAAAGTATTTTCTGACGTTGAAGCTTCTCAGTTTCTAATTTATTAAGCCCGCCAAGCTCATGTGAAAGTCCTTCGTGTCCCATTACAGACATTACAGTAGTAAGTTGAGCCTTAGTGTTGAAGTATTCACCAAGGAAGGGGAAGAGTCCGACCCAGGAGATATAAATGAACACAAGAGATAGATGGAGAATCGTAAGACATTTAGGTAATAGTCGCATAAAGAAGTCCTGAAATAATTTCTATGTTAAGTAGCCAAGAATAGCATCACAACAGATTTATGACTGCAAAACTGTAGTTAAAAACCAATAAAATATCCCTAACTATCTAGTAGCAAAGGGGGTGCGTCATATTTTGATTTAGCTGCGCAGCTAATGTATTGAGCGTAGTAGGTAAATGTGGGGTAAATCAAAGAGAAAGACAAGGCGTAAGTAGTGATGTATAGGGTACTTAAGAGCATGTTAAAAAGAAGCCTGAAAAATATCCTGAAAAGGGTTGCGGAAATAATCCCGTTTTCGCTAAAGTATGCGACTTCTTAACCAAGTGAATGACAAGCAACACAAAAGCTTGCTAGTCAAAAGCTTGAAAGAGACCGGGGCCATCGAGCTTCGGAAGTTGTTTTGACAGCAAGAAAAAAGTGATGTACAAGTCTTATTAATAAGGTTTGTGCGGATAGAAAATCCCGGATGATCTTTCGAGATCATCACAATTTTTTATCGCCCATAGATAAATATATTTTAT
>JBLFWS010000132.1:0-9400 GCA_047611865.1 Chlamydiales bacterium | reverse complement strand
CGGTGGTTAAATAAATGATTGTAAACGTATTAAATTATGCAACAACGCCATAGAGCAGCCTTTCACGTGTAGTTCTCTGCCACTTAGTTCAGAACGTACTTGTGTTTTCATGTGTGTATCAACCAAACCCCAAAAGTAAGCAAGTAACTACAGCCAGCTTTCCCCAGCTATACTCCACTTTTTCTCAGCTTTCACATTGCTTTCCCGTACAAAATTATTCAGGGTTACCCATGTTTTCGCGTAGAGGACATCCATATTACTAACTGCCCAACGCCTATTGACCTGTGAGGGAGTCATACCTTCAATGGCCTTGGATACCCTATCATTGGAAGCCAGCATCACCTTAAGAATTGCTCTTCTACGCTGGGTATCTTTATGAGCTGAAGGAGGAACAAAAAAATCGGTTTTTTGTTCTATCCCATCCTTGTCTTTCCAGATTCTCTCTTGTAACTTCCATCCCATATCTTTAAGAAGCTGTAACTCCATTAAAGTGAATTTATGCGGTAGAAAACTTCGTCCTTTAGAAAGATAAATAATTGCATTCGCACTTCCTGTTTCTGAATCAATGAACTGCCCTAGTACATAGGAATTTCTTGTAGTAATGATTGTCAGATGACGTAATATCCCTTCTGCATTAATATATCGATTTGTCACATCCTGTAGGGGATTGCATTTTTCGTTATATATAATCTTAGCTACACCACCAGTAATATCAAGATTTTCGTCATAATCGACATCTACAGAAATCTTCCTTTCTCCGAACTTATAAGTCTCTCTTTGCCCTATATTTCTCTTTCTAAACTCCCAGTTCAATATATCTAAGTTCTTAAATCCCGCAACAGTTGGTTCTTTTCCATGCAGGCTTGCAACTCCCTTGAGATCTCTTAGGTCACCTAACACCAGGGTACTTTCCTTACATTTCAAAGGCAATGGAGTCGTCGTAGATAGTCATCTAGATTACTTCTCCCAGAAAAACCACCATTATTGTGGGCTAAACACCCTTTTAATCAACGGCCCCTCAGTAGGTCATAGTAGGGGGTGGCCTACAGCCAAACAGATTGCTAATGCCCAAGAAGCCGGAATGCAATTCCTTGAAAATACCGTAAAAGCAGAGAAAATCGTCCTAAAGGGTCACTCTCTCGGCAATGGAGCTCTTAGCGAGGCGATCTTAGACCATGACTTCAGCGAAGTAAATCAAAGGGGCATTCGTTATATGGTCGTTTCTGACAGAAGCTTCGATAAGCTCTCCAATGCTGCAAGTAAAATGATCTTCATACTCGCTGGGCCTATATTGAAAATTCTCGGTGTTGAACTTAATGGGGTAAAAGCAGCAAAGAAGCCCGAAAGCTTGGATATAAAACATGTCGTTATTCAAAGAGGTTTCTCCCAAAATGAACACACAGAAGAAATGGAACTTCTCGACGATGGCGTGATCCCAGGAGACGCTTCATTGGCTTATGGGTTGCAAAGAGCGGGTCTCCATGCAAGTGATCGACTGAGTTACCTTCTTGACGAAGATATAAGCCATAATTATGATCTACCACGCCCTATAGAGCTTAGACTACAGGCACTAATCTCCAATTTCGTCCAAGAAACTCCTGGAAATAGAGAATAAACATCATTTAAGAAACGACCCAATCCAGTCTCCCCAACCACCGACGTTGATGAAGTGGCAAACCTCAGGTTCTACTTTGAGAAGTCCGCCTATTTTCTGCCACTCTTCTTCAGATGTATTGATCACAATCACTTCATCCCATTTTTCTGGAGCATCACCGACTTTTTTGTCTGAGAGGATAGAAAGAAGTTCATGATCATAAGGGTGAATACTTGACCCACAGATCACCAATCTTTTTGCTTCTCTAAGCCACTTCAAAGAACGACCATGAGCATAACCCAGGTGCACCTGAAAAGATTGCCAATATTCCGTTTCATTCTTAGGCGGATCAAATGCTTTTCTCAAGAGGTCCATGCTGTTTTCTTTTACTGAATCTTTTAAGTCTGATTTTTTAAAGCGGTCCTCTAGATCCTTTGCCATAATAAGAAAGTTCGAACTTTCTTCAGATGTTTCCGTAGGAAAGAGCAGTGTCTCCCATGAGCTACACCTTCCATACAGGTGTATCAAAGACTGAAGACTGCTAGATTTGTAATCCCACAATAGATTATCCCAATTTGTCGTAATAACACCTGAACTGGAGTCTTCCAAACCAAACTCTTTTAAAGCCTCAAGCGTATCTTCTCTAATGGAAAGGGTAGCCGATGCAGCGTAGACTTTGCCTAATGCTTTACGAAAAACCTGACAAACACCTCGATACATAACAAACGCTTTTTCCATTTCCTCAAAATTTGTAGCTGATCCATTCACCACACTTATGAGTTCCCGGATTATCAGTCCTTTTGCCAATCTGCCTTGAGAGGCAAAATAAGCTAGAGATTCTGCTGTGCCTAACTTTCTTGGTTGGATAGGAAATTCTTCTGAAGCTAAAGCCATTTCATCTAAGGTTTCTCCAACTAGCCTCCAGCCATTTTCTATCAATCCATTTCCAATAATTATCACAGTCTCCGGGACGAAGTTGTCATTCTGACGAACCAACTCGTGATTTCCACTGATATCCATGATATCCTTCCTCCCTGCAACATTTGCATAGTGGATACTTTCATCCACCGTAGTTATCGTCTATCCCTTTCGGCAACTTTACATTTTTTTTGCAATTCAGCATTTTTAAACAATCCTGATAGACGCATTACATCTACTTAATATAAGTAATTATAAGCATTGTAAAATTAATTTTTAACTAATATAATCTAAAGTGGTAACTAACTAGTTTGTTTCACCCTTAAACTAACTGATCTATATTCTTTAGAGAAAGATGCAAGCTTCTTTTAAGCAGTTAGTTACATACGCAGTAAAAGAGAAGGACTTATGGACATCTGGGTTAAAGACCCCAAAAAAAATAAAAATTCCCTAGTGCGCACTTTCTTTAAAAATGTCGCAAGGTACCTTTTTTCTGTATATCACCTATGTAATTTCCATGACCTTTTCATGCCTAAAGACGAAATTTGCCCTTTTTGCAGCAAAGAAGTCTTAAAAAAACAACTCGTCCTTGAAGGCAGGCGGATAAGTGCCCTATATTGTTTAACGCCTGCCACCACAGGAAATATTCTCGTCATTCCTAAACGTCATCTCACTCGATTTGAAGACCTTAACGCCGAAGAGGCTAAAGAAATACAAGCTATCATTACTCAGCTCGCCATGGCTTTTAAAGAAGTATATAAAGTGGACGACTATGTAATCATACAAAAGAATGGAAAACGAGCAGGCCAATCCATCGCCCATATACATTTCCACGTTCTTCCTTGCCCTGTCGATGCTCATCGCATCGTAGACACTGCCTTTAACTACCGTAACCCCATAAGCGATCAGGAGATGAAGCAGAGAACTGCAGAACTGCAGGAATACTTCGAAATTGAGAAGAAAAAACTAGAAGTTCAGCAAATTTTCAAAAAACCTCGTAGTCGGCTAGCGCGCGCTCTCCGTTTTCCAGCTCTACGGAGACTCGCTCGTCGCTCCAGGAGAACAAAGAAGACATAATCTTCACAACCTTCGGAAGAGCATCAATTGCCGCCCGCTGATTTACAAAAGAAAGCCTAACCCTTCTTCCTAAAACATCCAAAGGTGTACAGGCGTACTCGTGTTCCACGGCATATACTACTTCAGCTTTAATATAAGGATAGCCCTCTGCAAGTCTTTCCCTATATTCACCCTCAGCTATTTTCGCCACATTGACAGCTCTGCCTCCATAAGAGTGAGAAAGATGCTTCGCAACATCTTCATCAAGATGGAAATCTTCCATTAGAGAGGGGATCAAATCTCTTGTATAAGTAGCAGATCCGACTAACTTTGTCTTTGCAGTGCGGGATGGCTTTTCGCATTCCACTCCGAGATGCAATAGGGCTTCATCAACAGCCTCTTCTGCCATCTTCCTGTATGTCGTCCACTTCCCCCCTACAACCGTCAATAGCCCCGATGCACTAAGTTTTATTACGTGGTCTCTAGATAGATCGGCGGTTTCATCAATATCAGCATTCTTTACCAGCGGCCTAATGCCTGTCCAGGCAGAACGGACATCACTCCGCTCTACAGGAAAGGAGAGGTAGTTTCTAAGGTGTTCCAGAATATAATCCACATCATCGGCAGTAGGTTTGGGATTAGACGAAACACCGCAGGGTACGTCGGTCGTTCCAGCAAGAGTCCCCCCTTCCCAGGGAAGAAGAAATAGAATTCTCCCATCAGATGTTTTGGGAATAAGAATTCCCGCTTCACTAGAACTAAACCGTTTATCAAGGAATATATGCGTTCCGGAACTCCCCTCTACTAAAGACTCTGCTTCAGGGTCATCCATCCTTAATATATTGTCTGCAAAGGGGCCTGTGGCATTAACCACAACTTTTGCTCTCGTCACCCAGCTTTCTCCAGTCAGCACATCCCGCACCTCCATACCGGAGATCTTATCTTCATCCTTAACGAAACCCACAGCCTCTACATAGTTTGCTACAGCTGCACCTTCTATGGCAGCAGTTAATATGATTGCCACATTCATCCTGGCATCATCAAACTGTCCGTCAAAATATTGCACGGCCCCTTTTAGACCTTCCTGTTTAAGAAAGTCAAATTTCTCTATCACCTCGTCACGACCCAAAAAAGAACTGGGGCCAAGACTAGTTCCACCCGACAACCAGTCATACAACTTCAGTCCCGTAAAGAAATAGGGCAATTCCAAAATCTTATATAGAGGGGTTGCAATAGGTATAGGTCTCGTCAAGTGAGGCGCTATATCAAAAAGAATTGCACGCTCCTTTAAGGCCTCTGTCACCAAACGGTACTGTGCAATATCCAATTTTTTGACAGCCATTTCCAGATAACGTAGTCCTCCATGGATAAGTTTCGTGGAGCGACTCGATGTCCCCGACGAAAAGTCCTTACCCTCTATAAGAGCTACACGCAAGCCTCTCGTTGCCGCATCAAGAGCGACACCAGCTCCTGTTGCCCCACCACCAACGATAAGAATATCGAAGGTCTCACTTTGCAGTTTTCCCAGCTGCTCCTCTCTCGAAGCAATGCTTTTTACACCCTTATCCACGACCATAAAATACCTCCGAAGTTATATCAGATTTATTGCCGTGAACTCACAAGTTCCTCTACAACCTCTGGATCTGCCAGAGTGGAAATATCTCCAAGCTGATCTATCTGATTTTCTGCGATCTTCCGGAGAATACGTCTCATTATTTTCCCGGACCTCGTCTTGGGCAGAGCTGCTGCAAACTGCAATTTGTCTGGTGTCGCGATCGGACCGATTTCCTTTCTAACATGAAGGACAAGTTCCTTTCTAATACGGTCTTCATCTCTCCCTCTTTCGCTTTCCATAAGAGTCACAAAAGCATAAAGAGCCTGACCTTTGATATCATGGGGCATGGGTACAACAGCTGCCTCTGAGACATATTTGTGACTGACAAGAGCACTCTCTACTTCAGCTGTACCAATACGATGTCCCGATACATTCACCACATCATCGATACGGCCCATCAGCCAAAAGTCTCCGTCTTCATCTTGACGACAACCATCACTGGTAAAATACATATCTTTGTGAGTAGAAAAATACGTATCGATAAAACGATCATGATCTCCCCAGGTCGTCCTCATTATCCCCGGCCAAGGGCGTCTTATACACAAGTGTCCTCCCTCTGTTCCCTCACAGGCTGTTCCATCCTGACGGAGAATCACGGGTTCCACGCCAAAGAAAGGTCTACAGGCACATCCAGGTTTAAGAGTATGGGCTCCGGGAAAAGCAGAAAGGAGGATTCCTCCTGTTTCCGTTTGCCACCAAGTGTCGACAATAGGGCATTTCTCTTTTCCGATAACACGATGATACCACATCCACGCTTCAGGGTTAATAGGTTCTCCTACCGTTCCTAAAATACGCAAAGAGCTTAAGTCATATTTATTAGGCCAATCTTCTCCTTGGCATATCAAAGCACGTATAGCTGTAGGCGCTGTATAAAATACCGATACCTTATATTTTCCTACGACTTGCCAAAAGCGACCCGCATCAGGATAGGTGGGTACACCTTCAAACATCAACGATGTCCCCCCATTGGCTAATGGGCCATAGACCACATAGCTATGTCCCGTTATCCACCCAATATCCGCGGTACACCAAAAGACATCGTCATCATGTACGTCAAAAATATACTTATGGGTTAGGGATGCATGCAGCAGATAACCCGCCGTTGTGTGTACTACCCCTTTAGGTTTACCGGTAGATCCTGAAGTATAAAGGATGAAGAGTTCATCCTCAGCATTCATACGCTCTGGTTCACATTCAGCACTCGCTTCTGCCATTACCTCATCATACCAGACATCGCGGCCAGGCTTAAAAGAACAAGCTTCGTTATCGTGTTTTACAATGATGACTTTTTCGATGGATGGCGTTTCTTCCAAGGCCTCATCTACAATCTGTTTAAAGGGAATGGCTTTCCCTCCGCGCAAAGCCCTGTTTGCGGAAATGAGTATTTTGCAAGAGCTATCATTAATACGGTCTCTTAGGGACAGTGCACTGAAGCCCCCGAAAACAATCGAATGAATGGCACCTATGCGTGCGCAACCCAGCATCGCAATAGCAAGCTCGACAGTCATAGGAAGGTATATGCAGACTCTATCGCCCTTCTTTATCCCCATACCTTTTAGAACATTAGCGAAACGACACACTTCTTTGAGAAGCTCTTTATAGGTAAGTTCCAAAGTAGTCTCGTCATTTTCCCCTTGCCAAAGGATCGCCACCTTGTCTCCTCGACCCTCACGAATATGACGGTCCAGGCAATTGACCGAGACATTTAACTGACCATCTTCGAACCAGCTGTGCTCAATATTTCGCGCTTCACTGTCCCAGGTATGCTTCCCTGCAATCGATGGCGCTTTAAACCATTCTAAAGTTTTAGCCTGCTCCAGCCAAAAAGAATCACTATCTTCTACAGAGCGCCGGTACATCTCTTCGTATTGCTCCTGACTGCCAATATAAGCCTTTGCTGCGACTATGGGATTAGGAGGGAATGTTCGATCTTCATGTAACAAGTTTTCCACGTACTGTCTTTCCAGTTCCTTTTGTCCCTCGTTCATTATTTTCCCTTCCCGTGATATATTTTTTAATTAGTAGTCATTTATATGACACAAGCCCATATGCATCAAGAAGTGTTTTTTTGACGCGAAGACAGCAACGACGCTGGAGGTCGTGAAGGAAGATAAGAGGGGATAAGAAAAGAAAGAAGAAGAGAAACGCGAAGGCAGCGAAGACAAGCGAAGGTCGCGAAGGAAGATAAGAGAAGGAGAGCGAAGAAAGGTATGTGCTCTCTTTTCTAGCTTAGAATTCCTTATGTAGAGTATAATTTTACTATAAAAACCTACATCCCCGGACTTTTCAATGAAAGTTTATCAATACATTCGCTGCTCGACCTGCCGTAACAGCCTTAAATTCCTGGACGCTCACGATATCCCTTACGAAAAAATAGAAATCACCGAAACGCCCCCAAGCATTGAAGAACTAGCCAAAATGCTAAAGTTTCAAAATGGCGATATCAAGAAATTATTTAATACTTCCGGTCAGGTCTACCGTGAAATGCAGGTCAAAGACAAGCTCCCCGCGATGTCCAAAGAGGAAGCCTTTGAACTCCTTAACTCCAACGGAAAGCTTGTTAAGCGACCTTTTGTTCTTGGAAAAGACAAAGGCCTTGTAGGTTTCAAAGAAGACAAGTGGAAAGAAGAACTGTTATAAAAAATATTACTACTGAGGCGCAGTATGCTAATAAAAGATTTGTTGGGTATAATCCTTTTGGCTTCATTATGGGGGCCTACATTTCTTTTTACCAAAATCATTGTTGAAGAAATCCATCCCCTCACACTCAGCTTTCTACGTTGTGCTTTGGGTAGCCTCAGTCTTGCCATCGTTTTATGGTTTAAAAAAACGGAAATGCGACCCCTCCTTAAACACTGGAAGAAATTCGCTATATCAGGGATTCTTGGCAACGCCCTACCCTTCGTTTTTTGTAGCTATGGTGAGGTCTATGTAGACAGTGCCACAGCAGGAATTTTCGAAGGTACGATCCCCATTTTCACTTTGATTTTCACCTACCTTTTCATGCCAAGTCAAAAGTTGACTCGCGGACAAGTATATGGTGTAGTACTAGGCTTTATCGGACTCTTGGTAATCTTTGCTCCCGGAGTCTCCAGCAGCAACTTCTTCACCTTTAATGACGAATTACTCGGAAAGGTTTACCTCCTCTCTATGGCCTGCTGCTTTGCTGCAAGTTTTGTTTATGCCAAGAAATATTGCGCCTCTTTCCCACCCTTACAAGGTGTTTTCTTTCAATTATTTTACAGTGCTTTATTTTTACTCCCCACCTTGGCTTTTGTAGGTAATCATACCCTCTTAACGTTGCCTTCCACGCACGTTGTCCTATCCACCCTTTGGCTTGGGAGTATTGGGACCGCTTCAAGCTGGTGTCTATATTTCTTTTTATTGAAAAGAGTATCAGCTGCAGAAGTTTCTCTTGCCACCTACCTATGCCCAATCTTTGCCATTGCATTGGGCATGGCCTTTCTTGGAGAAGAACCTAGCAACAACCTTTATTTCGGTACCCTCCTAATTATCCTCGCCCTGGGATTTGCGACAGGAAAGGTCAAGAAAGAAGCCACTAGCACACTTTAACAACAAAGAAGAGAAGGCACATGTCATTACCTACCCTTTCTTTTTGCGGTGTCAACTTCTATGAAGACCGCGAAATATGCCGCCTCTTTCTTGAAAGGTGTCACTCAGATAGTGATTACCGAGCAGCTATAATTGCTGTCGACTATCTTGCCGGGATTTATCCTCTACACAAAGAAGCTCAAAGAGAACATTTGGCTGCTTATGCTTGGGTGGCTATAAAAACAAAGAATGATGAAGCTGCTTTACCTCTCATAGACAGAATCTTAGCAATAGAGCCTTACAACCATTTCTACCTTCACAAGCGAAATGAAATTTTCATAAGAAAAGTTCAAAATATGGAAATAAAAGCCGATATGCTTGATAGCTTTGAATTTGACATGGACAAGGAAGTTTCCGTTTTTGACTTACCTGTAAGAGAACTCATTCAGATCCTAAAATATAAACCTATCCCCCCGAAGTCCTGTACCGAGTTTTAATCAATAATTACAATCCTCTTTCTCTTCATTCGCGTTCCTCTTCTTATCTTCCTTCTTTTTCTCTTCTTCTCTCCTCGTCATTACGTCGATAGGCTTCAACGAATGTACCATTCAGTCTCAAGCTCAAAGTCCATAATCACGAGCCCTCTCGGACGAGATAAAAACTTA
>JBLFWS010000131.1:0-9679 GCA_047611865.1 Chlamydiales bacterium | reverse complement strand
AAGCTAATCTGTTACGGACTCTGTGTAAGCGTCAAATCAACCCATCTTGACAGTATACCCATTATAGTTTGGCATTGGCGAAGCCTTCATGAGTCCGGAGGACGTCCGGTTAAAGCCTCGGGTGACTCATCTTGCGAAGGAACCCGTGGACGTTTTATATGGGAAAAAGATCCCTCCAGGGCGATTGAAAGGTGAAACAAGCTTCAATCGCCCTCGTTCCTCGGGATCTATATCTCCTAACTCCCACCACGGGTTCCCTCGCAAGCTCAGTCACCCGAGGCTCTAACCGGACGTCCTCCGGACTCATGAAGGCTTCGCCAATATCACATCCCATTCTTTAATATGGGTAACTGTCAAGATGAGTTGATTTGATGCTAACGACTCCGTTATTCCTTTAGAAAATCCGCAAGCAGCTTTTCCGCGGAGAGTTCCTGCATACAAGCTCCGGTAGAGCAAGTGCGAAGGATGGGGCAGCGAGTAGAGAATTTCTTCTTATAGGGGCAAGGACTTTGGAAGTATCTCTTAGCTTTCTCTTTGGGGTTGTATTTACTTGCTAAGGAAGCTCCAAATACCCCATAGCTGGGCGTCATTGTCGTCCCGCAAAGGTGCAAGGGTAAAGAGTCCATAGAAATCAAAAGATCCACCTGAGCCATTATATACTGTAAGAGAGGAAGCCTCACTTTATCTAAAATTGCACTATTTTCAGGGAATGCTTCTTGTAATTTCTTAAGCATAACCCGTTCTTTTTCCGATCCCCAAGTAAAAAGAAAGAAGCACTTTTCACTACTCTGGATTCCCTGCAAAAATTCTATTAGCGCAACCTCATTCATCTGCTTGTTCTTCCATACAGACCCCGGAGAAACCATGACCGTCTTGCTACCCCCCGGAAGTATTCTGGCTAAGTACTCCGAAACCCATAGCTTCTCCGATTCGTCAATGGGTAAAGTCACCTTTTGATCATTGTAGGTGCTTGAATCGTTAAAGAAGCTCTGAAGCAAAAAGAGCAGGTCATCACGGATGTTCTTTCCTTCAGTCAAGTCGAACTTCGTATTCGTGAATAGAAGATTAGGCCATTCGGGTACATTCAAACGGGAAAAACCCACCTTTTTCGATGAATTAGCCAAAAAGGTGATGATTCCCGACTTAATATTTCCCTGCAAGTCGAAAACGACATCGTAGTTCTGCTTTTTTATGCTCTCAACAACAGATCTGATCTCGCTTTGAGTAGCCGCTTTCCAAAAGGACTTTCGCCACTGTTTGCTGTCCACTGCAATCACTGAATTCAGGTGAGGGTGGCCCACAAGTAAATCCATAAAGGGCTTTTCTACAACCCAGTCAATACGAGCCTCTGGAAATTTACCACGAAGATAGCTAAGAGCGGGAAAAGTGTGAAGTATGTCACCAAGTGATGATGTCTTGACAATCAAAATTTTCATTTTAGGGAAGTATCTCTCTGTTTACTCAAAACATCATAACGGGTTAGAAGCTTTTCGTCACAAAAAAAAGACGCTGTTTTTAGCAGCGTCTCCCCCTGGTTTGGTATCCTCAAAAAGGTCAAAAATTGAGGTGGGTATTTATTTTTTCACACCAAAAGCGCCTACTGCAGTACGTACACCGTCAGTACCACTAAAGGATCCGGCTGACTCCTCGGCAAATTCAGCTCCAGTTTTACCAAAGAACTGTCCGCGATAAGACCCTCCAACAAAGTTGGCGTCATTCATAATGGTGGGCCCTTCATAAATCAGAGAGTCTCTAGCAAAGGACTCCAGGAAGTCTATCTGTGATGTGGACAGTTGCACACTATCTTGGGGCAACTGTATCAAGCCATTAACACTTCCTGTGTTAAAATTAACATTCAATGTGGCTACTCCGTCTACAATAGCTCCCGTCCTGCCAAGCCCAAACACTGCACCCAACGCTTTACCGCTATAGGAAATAACTGTGTTTGAGAGCTCTGGGTTAGCCTGTAACCAGGAGTCTCTATCTACAAGAGTGGTTCTATGGAAGTAGTCACCAATGGCATAGAAACCAAAAGCTCTGTCCGCGCCAGCAGGTCCTGAGGTGCTAGTCCCCCACACACCCCAGCTGAGGTTATTAAAACCTTCCAGCCCTGGCAGACTTACGATAAAGGAAGTGTCATTATCAGCTGTGACACCATCGCCCAATGATTTCGTAGGTAGGTATCTGTTTGCTTCTGGTATATAAAATGTATCTTTATTGATATAAACCGCTCCACTGATAGGCTGGTCTACATCCCAATTTTCCACTAAAGAAATGCCACTCTCAGTACTTAGAGAGACGCTATCTATATATGCCGTTGCCAGTTTTGATGTCTCTCCTAGTGCCAAATCTGGTACTGCGTCAAATGCATTAAAGGATATCTCCAAACCCTTAATCCTTGCATCAGCGAAAAGAGCTCCAAGGGCCGGATCATCAAACCACGCCTTTAGCGACTGAACGAGGGCTGCCGGATCACCATCATAGGATAAAAGGGAGAGGCTCTGTGCAGCTCCACTAGGACTTTCCACATAGATTACCGGGGAGAGTGGATCTTCAAAATCCACAAGCCACAGGTCTCCATCTTCCACCGCCACATTCGTACTACTCCACGTACCTGGACCTGCGCCAGATTCGAGAATTACAGGAGTTGTGATAAAGCTATTGTTTGTGAAAATATCTGCTACCTCTGGACTAATGGAATCAACAAGCAGGGTAATACGTGGAGCAATTTCTGACTCTGTTCGATAGGTATAGTCCAGGCTTTCGAATTGACTCAATTTACCAAAGTCTCCAAAGGTTCTAAAGCTCACCAGCTCGTCAATTTCGGGATCATCCGATGCCTCTACATCCATACGTAAAACACTTCTGCCATTAAAGGCTGGGTTAACAAATGGTTCCGTATTACCAAAGCTAAACCATGTTAAATCAGAGTTCAAAAGAGGTGTCGCAAAATTAAGAATCATGTTGTTGTCACCGATGGTTTGATTACTACCCAGCATTATACCACTGGAAAAACCTCGGAAATCTCTCAGACCTTTATCTTCTGCTACCTTTGTCTGAACACCCAAGCCCACACCATAGGCGATATCCTGAATCTGATTTGTGCGCTGGAATTCGAAAAGGAGATTGGTACCTCCGTCTGATCCTGCCAGACGCCCTTGGAAAGTTCCGTCATTTGTCAATTTAGAAGAGAATAGCCCACGGTTTTCTCCGTAGAACGATAGGACGGACCATTCATCACCTACCATGGTCCCCAGATTGAGACTCGTTATATCACCTCTGACAGGAACAAAGTAAGAGTTACCAAAGTTTGCCAAAGCCTGAAATGATTTCTTATCTTTATCCAGGACGAAACTTACCACACCCTCAGTACTACCTTGAGGTAATTTTGAATCATTTTCTGTATGGATAAATGTACCCAAGCCAGCGGCTTGATAATAACTGATAGGACCAGCCAATCCTCCAAATTTACGCTTACCCGCAACCCAGAAGTTATTAAGGGCAGGGTATATATCAGGTTCTCTCGAGGTTATTTTCCCTACCAAGTTCCATGATCCCCACATAGTATTCGTAGGTACAACAGTTTTGTTGGTAAGAGGATCTACAACAATTTCGGGTAAAGCCCATGTCGTCATAAAGCTCGAATGATCTTCAAGGGGTAAGCTGAAGGAGCCGACTTCTGCAAAAAGCATTTCTCTGTCATAAGCGAAGTTAGGTAAGCTTCCACCAATATTAACAGAATGTCCACCAAGAAACATCGTTCCTGCAACACTGTTATTATTAAAGCTTGTTGTGATGCTCAAAGGCTCGATACCTCCAAACGGAGAACTTGCGCCAACGGCATTATATGTGGACTTATTGGCATTTAGCACTCTCATACCTTGAGCGTAACCCACATATTCCCCAAACGGACTATCTACTTTTTCCGGGTTGTTGGCATATGCGTATCCTGCTGCAATAAAGTGCCCCGTCTGATCTTCAGAACTCGCATAGATACCCACACCTTGTGAACTTGAACCATAGATATGCCCTCCTCCTTCCAAGTCACTCAGTAAGTCATCATTGACCATAGCGGGCGTTAGAGTCAGGTATTCAAAGGTACTATATACATGAACATTTTTGATGGCTCCGTCTACACTTCTCAAGTCTCCGTAAAATAACGTCGTGGGTCTGTCTTCATCATCTACCATTCCAAAGACTTTGTTCTTTTTAAAGTCCACCACAGAAACTGAATTGGCACCCAAATCCAAAATGGTTTTATTCCTCGTGACAAGACCTCCTACAACAACACTCCGATCTGAGGAACTACTTGTATTGATCTTATCTAAGTCTGAACCATAAAACTTAATACCTGAATCCTGGATATCCTTATTTTCCTTACCGAAATAGATCGAACTGAATGTAGACGTTTGGTCCTCAAGATCAGCAGACAATCCAAAAGAATCCTCGTTAACAATAAAGAACTCTCCCACATTATCTTGAAGAATATTAAACTTAATGCCTGTGTCGAGGTCTTCTGCTGAGCGCTGTGATACGGTTCTATAGCCACCCTCGTCAAATTCCTCCAATGCAAGAACTCGTGACCCAAATGGAACACGCGCTGTATTTTTCGGGCCTATAACCAGCTGTTCATCCTTTTCCTGAATAAGAACCCCTACCTTTGATCCAAAGCTCGGATTATCGGCACTAGAGAAGCCTACCAATTGCCCCGTAAAGTCATCTTCAACAACAAGTGCTGCCTCTGCTACCTGACCTGCAAGGTCGCTTGCAACATCTGACAAGCCACCCTCCTCAGCTTCAACAGCTTCACTCTCTGCAGCAGGTTCGTCTCCTCCCTCGTCTGCAGCTTCTTCTTCTGCTGCTTCTTCTTCTGCCGCTTCCTCTTCAGCCTCTTCCTCTTCAGCCTCTTCCTCTTCGGCCTCTTCCTCCTCCTCTTCCTCCTCTTCTTCCTCTTCTTCCTCTTCTTCCTCTTCTTCCTCTTCTTCGCCCTCTTCCTCTTCTTCCTCTTCAGATTCTTCTTCCGCCTGATCAACCAGTGAGCCTGTGACCGGAACCATTTTTACGCCTGTCAAGGTAACTTCCAAACCGACGGCTGGATCATCCAAAACGAAGCTACCAAAGTCGGTTTCCACTTCAAGTACGTGACCCTCTGATGTTCTGGCTAACAAGCCAGGATTATCGCCAGAAGAAGTTGCAAATTCACCACCAGACCCCCTAATACCGATAGTCGCCGTAGCTGTTACTATTTTGTAGTCCTGAGGAGCTATTTTTGCAATTTTACCAGCAAGGAAGCCAAGAGTACCATCGCCAACAGAACTTTTGTTTACCGCGATACCTTTTTCTTCATCGAATTGATAGTCATCAATAGTATAGTCACTACGAGCGGTCATTCTAAGAGTTGAACCGTCAGTAAAGGTCAGCTGCAAGGTAGATTTCTTTTTGGTTTCAATACGATCCCCGATAAAGAGTGGGGAGGCCCCCTTCAACTTGCGCTTCTTTCCATCTAATCCGATGGCTATGGCCTTACCTTTGAGTGAAAGAACGATACCGATCTTTACCTGCGCAACAGCTTGTTCTTCGGCTTGAACGACAGCTTCTTCAGCTTGAGCGAGTTCCATTGATTTTAAAGGGAGGGAGATTTTTTGGTCGATAGGTGACGCGCTGGCCCCTACAGTCAAGAGACCAAAGGCCAATATGGCAAAAACGAAGTTATAGTAAGAACGGGTAAACATCCCTTCTCTTCTCCCACCTAATCAGAAAAACTGACTATTTAAGTAAAAAACTTAAAACAAAGCAAAGATCAGAATATAACATTTAGTTACAAACACAGAAAAATGCCCAAATTACCTATAAAAATAGATAATTTGCCCCAAACCCCCTCTATTTGGAAAGTATCCATACTCTATAATAGTTAATTCCAGCCCTTTTGTCAAATATTCCCTATATATAATTCCATATATATAATGCCATATAGGCAAACTAACTACTTATTCATGAGTAACAACTCAAGATTATAGCTGACTAAAAACTGAAAAAATACGTGTAAACAGATGTGAATGTAGTAGTAGATTATATTTGATTTCAACCAAAAAGTAAAGTACTAACTTTAATATATATACTACACTACTACTGGTACTAACTAGTAGTAAATCTTTGAGGAGTGGAAGTCTTAATCAAAACTTCACTCTGTGTAATTGGATGAGCAAAACAAAGCTCTTCTGCGTGTAAGAGATGCTCAGAAGGCCTTAGACGAGATCTGAATTTTTTCCCATACTGGTAATCCCCCAAAACAGGGTGTCCTATCCCACTAAGATGGACTCGGATTTGATGAGTTCTCCCCGTTTTGGGGTAGCATCTGAGTAAGGAGGAGTTACCGCTACTTTTTAGCTTTTTCCATGAAGTAACGGCTAGCTTCCCCTCTCCTTCGGGCTTTTCCGCCCATATACTTTGACCTTGATAGCTATGAGACTTTCCCAGGTAGTTCTGAATGTGGCCTTTCAGGGCATTTGGAACACCATCGACCATAGCCAAATAAGTCTTTCTGATGGATCTAGAACGAAATTGCTCATCCATTTTGTCAGCTATCTCTCGGCTTTTAGCTAACAAAATCACACCTGAGGTGTCTTTATCAAGTCTGTGAACGAGACGCAAGTCTGAGTTATGCTTTTGTAATACCTCTTCTAAGCCATTAACACCCTGAGAAGAAATACCCGGGGGCTTATTGTATGCTAGAAGAAAGCTGTCTTCAAATAGCACTTTTGAAGGATCAAAAGTACTATTTCCAGGCTTTTGAGGAGCTTCCGGCCCAATATTAAGAGTAATTTTGTCCCCTTTTCCAACCACCCTGGAAGCAAAACGCTCTATTCGCCCGTTTATAGAACAAGCGTTGTTTTCCACAAGAGTTTTGATTCCACGCATTGAATAGCCATCTCCAAGCTCTTTTTTGAGAAAAGCCAGGAGTTTTTGACCGGAATCTTCTGTAGGTATAGTCCAATTACGCATGATATTTTCCAAAATATTAGCAGAACATTTTACAATATTTTAAAGTATTTTTCTACTTATACCGAAGTATTATTAAACAAACTTACCTAATATACTCTTCCAACTGCTTCTCAATAGCCTGAAAACTTGTCTTTTAAACAAAACTTTGTTACAATTTCTTCTTTTACAACTAAGAGGTTACCTGTGAACTTAAAAGGGAAAAAAGCATTTATCGCCGGTATTGCTGACGATCAAGGCTTTGGCTGGGCTATTGCCAAGTCTTTAGCAGAACAAGGTGCTGAAATTATCATCGGAACATGGACACCCCTATACAAGATTTTTACTACTAGCCTCGCCAGAGGCAAATTCGACAAGTCTCTCCTCCTTTCTAATGGAGAGATGATGAAAATCTCCAAGGTTTTCCCTTTGGATGCAGCCTTTGACAAAAAAGAAGACGTTCCAGAAGAAACCTTGAATAACAAGCGCTACATCGATATGGGCGAGTACACTATCGAAGAAGTTGCCGACGCAGTGAAGCGTGAATTTGGCAATATCGACATTCTCGTTCACTCACTGGCTAATGCTCCCGAAGTCAAGAAGCCCCTCCTCGAAACCTCCCGCAAAGGCTATTTGGAAGCGATGAGTTCCTCATCCTATTCTTTCATCAGTCTACTTGCTCATTTCGGTCCTGTGATGAACGAAGGTGGCACAGCCCTTTCTCTTTCATATCTTGCCGCATCACGCACGGTTCCAGGATATGGTGGTGGAATGAGTTCTGCCAAGGCCGCACTGGAAAGTGATACGCGTACGCTAGCATGGGAAGCTGGACGAAAGTGGCAAATTCGTGTAAACACCATCTCCGCCGGACCGCTGAGAAGCCGCGCAGCCAAAGCCATTGGCTTTATAGACAAAATGATTCATTACTCTAATGCAAACGCTCCTCTTCAAAAAGATCTGAAGAGTGAAGAAGTTGGAAACGCAGCTGCTTTCCTCCTGTCTCCTTCAGCTTCTGCCATTACCGGAGTGACGCTTTATGTAGACAATGGAATCCACACTATGGCCATTGCTTCTGATAGCCCTTCCCTTCAAGAAGTCTAAAAACTCTTTGTTTTTCTGATGCTCCTAACTCATTCGGGTTAGGGGCTTCTGTATTTAATTTCTAAAGCTCACTCATTCATAAGTCGATACCTAAAGAGTATGTTTTTTAGGCAAAGGATATCTCTATGATCAGCTCTCCTATTGGCAGTGGATCTGACAGAAGCCACGTAGATCTATCATCTCTTGAAGATGGCACATATTTTCAAGACAAGGTTCAAGAAGAGCCTGAATTTCTAAGCGAGGTCCTTGAAAAACTATCATCAGATCAATCTTGTATTTCTGAGCATACGGAACTTACCTTTCAAGCTGTTCGCTTAATTCCAGACAGGGATCTTGACAGTGACTTTTGTTCTCGTTTTTTTTCTGCTGTCAAAGCTTCTCATATCCTTAATGAAATAGATGATTGTGGAGACACCCCTTTACACCAAGCTCTCCAACATGAAGATCGCAATACTGCCCTTAGCTTAACGAAGAAATTGCTCAAATCTGGTGCTAACCCCTTACAGCCCTCTGGTCTACCAGCTTTTATGGAACCCTCCTCGAGCCATGGATTCTCCCCTTTGGAGATGGCCGCCAACTTTGATGATGTTGAAATTACGAATTTTATGATCGACCATCTTTCGGATGAAGAGATCAAAAGTCCAGTAGTAGATATAACATTATGCCTTCTATGCCAACGTTCTCGATACGATCAAGTAATTAAACTTCTGGAAAAGGGAGCAAATCCCCACTCAAGACAATCTAGTAATTCCGAGTCCCCCACATTACTTCATCATGCCGTTGTAGGTGAAAGCGAAGCACTTGTCAGGTTACTCATTGAATCAGGAGCTAACCCGCTGCAGCTATCTAGATCTCCCGTAGAAAGAGCAAAACTCCCCAATTTTATGGAGCCCCCCATGGCCAAGCAAATTTCTCCACTGGAGTTAGCCATGGATACTGATAACGAAGTGCTTACCGCGTTTTTGATCGACCATATAGCAGAAGAAGACATCAAAGACCCGGTCGTAGACAAAGTTTTATTCCAGCTCATCGACCGTAAAGAATATGACTTAATATATAAGCTTCTGGATAAGGGTGCCAATATTGACGCTGTATGGAAAGAAAAAAGAAGATGCAACACTCTACTAAGTTATGCTGTTATGCAAGAGGACAAGGAACTTGTTGAACAACTCCTTTTAAAAGGAGCTGCTGTCGACAAAGTTGCGCTCAACAGCAAGCAGCCATTATCCATTGCTTGTGGAACTGGCAATATTGAAATTGCCCTCCTACTAATTGAGCAGGGAGCTGATATACATCAAGACACCCTCGGAAACACTCCTCTTCAAGTGGCATGTAAAAGCGGAGAGATACGCCTTGTTCACAAGCTCCTGGAAAAAGGGGCTTCTATCAATAGTCCCAATGACGAAAAACTCTCCCCTGCGCACTTGGCTATTTTACACGGTCATGAGGAACTGGCCCTGGATCTCCTTGAAAGAGGAGCCGATCCCAAAAGCTGCGATATGAACGGTAGCCCTCTTTTAACCTCTACTTGCTATTACAGCCGCCTTAGTGAGGCTGCCTAAATGTCGCACTTCAGAATTGAATCGGCGAAAGTAAAAAA
>JBLFWS010000130.1:0-9759 GCA_047611865.1 Chlamydiales bacterium | reverse complement strand
TACCACGAAATTCATAGCGATGATGGACTGTTTCACCAATTTAGGTTTCTTAATAACGCATCACTTAACAAGTCCAATCAAGACGTAAAAGTGAATGCGGTCGAGTACCGGGTTACCGATTCCAAGGATAAAGAGAAGAACTTTTCATGGGTCACAAATATCCGATTATCAACGGTTAATGTTTTGAAAATAGCCAAAGCCGGGAGGGCAAGATGGAAAATTGAAAACGAGACCTTCAATACGCTGAAAAATTTGGGATACAACTTCGAACACAACTATGGGCACGGAAAGAAGTACCTGTCCACAATCTTTTGCATGCTAATGATGCTGTCATTTCTTATTGACCAGGTTCAAGAGATAAGTTGCTCTTTGTTCCATCGATGCAAGAAAACGGCAGGCACTTACAGAGATCTCTGCATAGCATGCGTACCCTGTTTCAATTCGTTCCTTTCAGAGATTGGGAGAATTCCTACCAGATCCTAAGCAAGGAAGCTCGTTTAGATACCAGCTAACTCTAAATTCCGTATCTTAACTTCTTCAGCGCCTTTCAACATCAATAGAATTTTTAGGTAAATAGGACCAATGCCAGGTTCAGACTACCTGCATTCCTTAGGTCGCTAGATCCCTCGTTTTCAGACGAAGATCGCATAACTCAGATTCTAGCGGGAACTGCTGCTTTCTGACTCAAATTAATCCGATCATTTACATCAAATCTTTTGCCTACAGTCCTTTCCATTGCTTTCTTCTTAGCAATGGCACCCAAATTAGGCACTCCTTTTAGGCTACTCAATCCTGAGCTCGCCGAAGCTACTGCACCACTAGCCATTCTCGACCTCCCTTTTAATAATTCTTTTACAAAAATACTTTACTTAGTTTGAAAATCGATATAAGGACGTAAGATTAATCAACTATACTACCAAACGCCAGTAACTAGCTATATCTTTTTTTGAAAAATTTCAACTATTTAGCCTTTTTTTAGCAGGTTTTTCTCATCTCATATATTTAAAAAAACATCTTTAAAAATACTTTGAAAGGTCTTTAAGTTTCGAAAAAAAAGTGCTCTAGATTTTATTTTTGAGAAACTTAATCTCGTTGAATTAAAAACCGGCCGATGCCCTACCCTAACTTTTTAAAACGCTTCTTCGAAAGAAGAGAGCACCTTCCTCTCTAAAGTTTTTATTTGAATTTTCTCTCGGCATACTTTACTCTAATAGGTATGCAGAACCCCCTAACCAAAGAGAAAAGCAATGGATGTATTTAAAGCAGCTGAGCTTTACCAAAATCACAGCCTCATCCTAAACGGTTTGTGGATGTTTTACGCTTTCATGATTGTAGGAACGATGGCCTTTGCCATAGAAAGTACGACCATAGTTCAGAAACGCAGCGCTTTATATGCTTTAATTGGAGTCTTTCTGATCTTCGCAGCAATTAATGGCGGAGGGATCGTCATGGCAGAGATGTTTCGGACCATGATTTGGGACGAAATATCACGGACAGGCCTAAACATAGAAACTGACAGCTCTATGTCACGGTCCATGCTACCTGTTAAACTATCTCATACGATAAAAAGACTAGATGTCTTCACCCCTCAAAATTCGGCTATTATCCACATGTTTATTGATTTATTCGTTGTGGGAGCCATTTTTAAACTGGTTAAATGTAGGAAAGAAGACTTAGGGAAATAAAAAACGGAATTGTCAAGGGAAGGACTCGACCCTTCACACTCAAAGAGCACCAGAACCTAAATCTGGAATCTTTCTTAAATCAATAAGCTGTGGAAGCAGAAATTTCTCTATCGCTGCAGGCTGAGAGGTTGCCATGCACTATTGAGACTCTACTCCTAATATACCGGTTTTTATCCTTGAATTTTCTAAAATAAAATAATACTCTGCATACCGCATTTTAAATATCCTCTATAGGGACCAACTGCATTGCCTTCTTTACCCAGTCATTTTAATGGTCAAATTTCGCTTGAGCCTATGAAAATCCCAATTAATCTGGGCTGCCACGAAACTCACAATTTTGAGCTCGATCAAATCCAGAAATGGATAAATTCAGGTGGAGAATATAACCAAGGCCAGCCCAATTGCCCTACTTGTAGAGCAGTCGTTCAACCACATAAAATTAGCTACAACACCTCACTTGCCAATGAAATACGCTCCTTTGCCACCTCTAACCCTAGAGCCATACCTCCGAAATACTTGTGGAAACTAGCTCGCACAAAGTGCCTTTCAAAAAAGAACATCCGTCGCAAGGTCAATAATTTAAGATCTCTTGCCAACAGGAAAATCCAACTACTTTACGGAAGTTCAGAGATGAAGGACGATTCATTTAGTGCAACTTCCTTTCAAAGTAGAAGGGTTGCCATACTTAATCCAAATGATGATGGTGTAAGTTTTTCTAGAAATAGAATTGCCACTACCTGTGTGGCAGTATCTATTATTGCAATATCTTTATTTGGTTTTGTCTACTCTTTTTCAGCTAGATAAAGATAAGCCATGGCTCACTTGAGGGCAAAAAAAAACCTTCTCAATAATCATTAAAGATTGCTGAGAAGGTATAGGTTGCCCAGGAAAGGACTCGAACCTTCACACCCTAAAGCACCAGAACCTAAATCTGGCGTGTCTACCAATTCCACCACCTGGGCTTAAAGAAGTTGCTAACTTTAGCTTTTACTGAAGTTTTTCGTCAATCATTATCGGACTATTATCTTCATTTTATATCATCCTCAACCGAATAAAACTTTCAATACTCAAAACAACCTGAAGGACAACTTTTCTATTTCCCATTTTTAAATAAATTGCTAGAGTTCCCGAAGGAAAGAACCCCTGACCAGGAAAATCCTATGTCCTGCCCTCCACCCTATGCTCCTCAGAATTCATATGCTGACAGCTCAAGAAAGCATTTCGAAAACGACTGGATATCTATTCCGGAAGACATGCCTCTACCCAGTGCTCCCCCATATGAGTCTCCACAAGCTATCAACTACACAGGTTACGATTACTCCTGCATACCCATAGCACGAGAAGTAAAACCTTCTAACGACTACAGTATCTTAAATAATGATGTGTGGACCACGGTCTCCAGAGCCTTCCTAACCCTATCAAACTTGGCTAGTGGAGCCGTATCCAACTTCTCCGTCTATCTCCTCTCTTATTGCCAAAAAAGCCCTTCCCCTTCTCTGGAACTCTACATCAGTATGGTAGATGAACTCCTTAAAGCCTCCGAAAAAGAACTCTCTGCGCAAGAGAATCGAGTCCGCCTGATCCAGCCTGATGTAGATGCCAAACAATATACTGCTGAAATATCTCAGGAAGCCTGCCATAAAGTCCAAAAAAGCATAGAGGAACAGCTCCGGCAATTTGACAAGCACCTAAGCTACTATTTTCAAAAAGCCACCGCCATACACGACAGCCCAGCAGCCCCTCCCATACACCCCCTCAACAATCAAGAAGAAATAAAAAAAAGAAGAGAACTCCTGGACTCACTTGAAAGACTATGGCAAGATCTACAACCCAACGTTCATGCAACCTTAACTCAGAGTGAAAAACATTCTAAGAACCTGGTAGCTCTTGAAGAAAATGCAAAAAAAACTGCCCTGGTAGCTTTGAATATCAATAGGCTCCTTGACGAAGAATATTTCAAACTCTCAAGAACCAAGAGTATTCTCGAAGGGATTGACAGCTGCAAAAACCGCCTTTTTGAATAAGGACAACTCATTTGGTATGTTAGCTCTATGAAAAAGTTTCTTTTACCCGCTCTAATTTGCCCATGGATATCCCTTGCCTCCCCCAGCGAGGAAAAAATACAAACACTATATAGTCGTCTTGACCCTCTTTCTATTCCTCAACAGCTGTCCCTTTACGAACTATACCCTGAATCAAATGAAGGACAAAAAGCTCTCAACAATGCCTGGAGACTACTCTCACAAAGTGACAGCCCCCCTGACAACGCAATCGTAAAAGCCCTGTTAGGAAAAGGAGAAATAAATGCTTTCGTCGACTTCTTACTCTCTATGCGCTCGGATTCGGAGTATCAACTCTCTCCCGAGGAGCTAAAAGCCATCAACACGTTGTCCCATACTCTCTCTAACCGCAAGCTAAAAGGTTTCTACGCCACCAATGAGGAAGAGGTATTAGCCCTTCCACCTCATGAAGTAGATGTCTCTCAAGCATTACTCCTTAGCCTTTTTGGAAATGACCTCGAAAACCGTGAACAGATGCTGCAATATAATGCGATGCTCGACGTCATGGCCCTGCAAATCCGTGCCCACCTGATCCCTGATGCTGATCATATCTCAAAAATCAATGCAATCAGTCAATTTATTTTTCATGAGATGAGGTTTCGCTTTCCCCCTGAGTCTCTCTATGCAAAATCCATCGACTTCTATACCTTCCTCCCTTCTGTCCTCCAGTCGCGCAAAGGAGTTTGTCTAGGAGTCTCAACACTATATTTATGTCTGGCACAAAGACTGGATCTAAATCTGGAAATCATCACCCCTCCCGGACACATCTACCTACGGTACAATGATGGGGATTCAGTAATCAATATAGAAACCACCGCCCGAGGAATCCACCTCCCCTCCGAAAAATATTTGAGCATCAACACCCGTGAATTACAAAAAAGAAATGCCAAAGAAGTCGTAGGAATGAACTACTTCAACCAAGCAGCAATATTCTGGCAGCATAAAGAACATGACAAGGCCATCGAAGCCTATGAGAAAGCGTTACTGTATACTCCTAAAGATGCCCTCACCATAGAACTACTGGCATACAATTACCTAGCCTCTGGACAGCAATACAAAGCTCGTCAGCTCCTCCAAAGCCTCCCCAGTGAGATACCCTACTACATGGTAGCTAAAGAGACCTTTGCAGAAGATTTCCTCAATGGAAATGTCGACAGCGAAGGAATACAAGTTATATTTTCTCATGTAGACGAAACCCGAGAGTCTATCCTGGAAAAGCAGAATCAGCTTCTCAGCATTCTTAAAAAATACCCCAAATTTCGCGCAGGAATTTTCCATCTAGCTGTCACCTGGATGCAGCTCAATCGTTACGGCGAAGCCCTTGACACTCTAGACCACTACCACGAACTACATCCCGACAACCCCACCGTGGAATACTACCTGGCAGCTCTACATACACAACGCTACAACTACAAAGCCGCATGGAAACACTTGCATCAAGCTATAAAGCTCACCTCCCAAAGAGAACATAATCCCATAGCCTTGCATTTTCTAAAACAATCTATAAAAAGATACTACCCAGAATAAATGTTCGTGTGTCCCCAATGGGGCTTCGCCCCAAACCCCACCAAAGGGACAAGTCCCTCTGGACTCCCATTAAGTTACAGCTATACACAGACAACTGAGGCTTAGATTGCACTGTCACCTTGAAATCTAACCACTTGATCCTCTGTATCTGAAGGCTCAAGAAGCTTATGGAGGTTTTGCAGAAGTTCATGGGCTCGCTTCCTCTGGTCCTCGGAAAGGCTATGCTTTCGCTTTTCAAGAGTCGATCCTAACTTTTCCATCTCGTCGAGCATACGAACATTTGCTGCCTTGCGTTTTCTGCGATCACTCGTTGATAAGGGCAGGCGGTCTTGAATGAGCATAATCATATCCTGCTGCCTCTCTCCATCGTAATTTTGGATAAGATCTGCTTTTACCCCTGCATCACCTTCTCGAGAAGCCAGGGTATAGGCAGCTTGTAGGGGCATTTGTTTCATTTTAATGCGGTAGGACTCTCCTGGTAAGCCCTTGTAGAGTTCATAGTAGCTAAGGATGTTGTAGGCTGTACGACGGTTGTTATAAGTTTTCTCCACCCACTGGGTAAAGGTATTTTGCCCATCACCGTATTTACGTAAAATCTCCCTTGCCGTTTGAATGCGCTCTCCTTGAAGAATGATAGACTGCTTACTAATAGTTTTAATTTCAGCTGTAATTTTCTTTAACTTATCAATATCCTCTATAACCTGATCCTCAACTCCCTCTACAGGGATGTAATTATCTACTAAAAGCTTTTCAATATGGCTCGACTCGGCGTAACTTAGTTCCACTTGTGGTAAACCTCGCGTCTCAGGCTCCTCTACCCTTAACTCAGCTTTACCAATTACCTCTGGAAAAAACTCCGCTTGCACTGTCTCCAACTCTCCCATCTTGCTTCCTCTCCTCATTGTGACAATCAAGTACAGTAATATTGCTTCATATTCATCGTAATGCGTTCCTATAGCTTCCACATTCGTTGTGAAAAAAACACTTTAGCCTATCACCTGCAAACAGTAGTGCAGCGAGTAAATTTTTCCCACAAAAATTATTGTGCAGCAATAGCACTAAAATTTCTAAAAAACTTGGAAAGTTTACATGTATCTGATTTTCAAGGCATTTCTTTTCTTTCAACAGCGGATATTTTTTTTCCGCTGTTTCTATTGACTCTATAGCCTTTTTTTTTCTAATATTCGTCCAACAGAAAAACGCCCTAGATCTCACGGTGAGTTTCATGAAATACCTTCAAGTCTCCCTTCTTGCCTTATTCACAATCTCTTCCAGCTTCTCTGCTGCAAAAGAGCAAACTGCTGAAGAAGAAACATCTAGCCACTTGCGCTTCGACTCCTTTATGAACTCTGAAGAACGAGAAATGACTGGTGTCTCAAAACTGTCCGAAGAAGAACTCGGTCAACTAGAAGAATGGATTGTGCAGCACTGGTCCGAAGACGATGTAAGTGAAGCAAACCCCGTAAATGAAGAAGAACACCAGATCATCTTCGCTAACTACAAGGAGGGCCGCTTCTTTATGCTCAAAGACGGGTCCTACTGGGAAACCGTCTTCACCGAAAGAAAAAAGGCCTCTCGATGGCTCCGCAACGACAAAATATGCATCACCAGTAGTGGCCGGCTAGACCTCCCCTACCTCCTTCACAACAAAAGAACAGACGATTCTATCGTCGCCCGACAGGTTGACCCCAAGCTACCGACCACCATGTCCATGTTTCGATAATCCAAACCAGGAAAATGCGATGAAAATCTACACCAGAACAGGCGACTCCGGAGAAACAGGATTGCTCAATGGCAGCCGCGTAGCAAAGAGCCACCCAAGAGTCGAAGCCTACGGCACTATTGATGAATGCAACTCCACTCTCGGTGCCGCCATCTCATTTCTCGATTCCGAAAAGCATAAAAACCTTTACCAAGAGCTCTTCCAAGTGCAAAAAGTCCTCTTCGATATAGGCGCAGCACTTGCCCTCCCACTCTCTGAGGCCACGGAAAAACAAAAGACCTGGATACGCACCGACTACAGCAAAGATACAAAGGAGCTTGAATCCTGGATTGATGAAATGGACAAAACCCTTCCACCCCTTCATAACTTCATCCTTCCCGGAGGGCATCCCTCAGCAAGTATGCTGCACCTGGCACGCTCAGTATGTCGCCGCGCAGAACGTTTCGTCACCGGCCTTTGTAAAAAAGATAAAGACCTCGACCTTGCTACTGTGACTTACCTAAACAGGCTTTCCGATTACCTTTTCACAGCAGCCAGACACGCAAATGCCCTACATAAAACACCTGAAACAATTTGGAAAGGATCCTCTTGACAGAAGTCTTGCAAGCTTATAAAATCTTACTCTTGATTAGTTCATTTAATGGAGTAAAGTTATGCAAAACTGTACAGAAGCTGTCAATACTGCTCTTCAAGAAGCCCTCCTGGAGGCCAGCAAACAAAAGAATACTGAAGTCACCGACACCCACCTTCTCCACGCCTTTTTGAAAGATCAAAAAGGATACTTCAATACCTTGCTTACCACGCTGAATCTCAATCCCAACGACCTCCTCCAATCCGTACAACAGCAAATAAAAAACCTCCCCACTTTTACCGGGGAACCCCAGCAACCCTCTACTTCTCCTTCTCTACAGCAAAGAATTCTTGATGCACAAAACACTGCTTCAGGCTGGAAAGACAGCTACACCAGCAGTGACCACTTCCTCCTCTCCTACTGGAAAAAAAGCGGAGAGCCCTTTGCGACCTGGCAACAAAGAAGTGGTATCTCAATAAAAGATCTCGAAGAACACATCAAAACAACACGTGGGGACAGGCATATGGACTCACCCTCCTCAGAAGAAAGTATGCACGCCCTGGAAAAATACTGCAAAAACCTCACCGCTCTCGCCAAAGAAGGCAAAATAGACCCTGTCATTGGCCGCGATGACGAAATCCGACGCTGCATACAAGTTCTCAGCAGACGTACCAAAAACAACCCCATGCTTATTGGAGAACCAGGCGTCGGAAAAACAGCCATTGCAGAAGGCCTTGCACAACGCATAGTACATGGCGATGTCCCCGAAACCATGAAAAACAAAAGCCTCGTATCTCTTGACATGGGAAGTCTAATTGCTGGAACAAAATACAGAGGAGAATTCGAAGAACGCCTAAAGGGCATACTCCAAGACATCGAAAAAGCCGATGGCATGGTCATCCTTTTCATTGATGAAGTTCATACCCTCATTGGCGCTGGCGCAACAGAGGGAGCCATGGATGCTGCAAACCTCTTAAAGCCTGCACTCGCCAGAGGAACCCTGCACTGCATCGGTGCCACCACACTTAATGAATACCAAAAACACATAGAAAAAGATGCCGCCCTGGAAAGACGCTTTCAACCAGTCACTGTACGAGAGCCTACCCTCGAAGATGCCATCGCTATCCTAAGAGGCTTAAGAGAGCGCTACGAGATCTTCCACGGAGTCAGAATCACAGAAAAAGCACTGCACTCCGCAGTATTTCTTTCTCACCGCTATATCACTGACAGACAACTTCCCGACAAAGCCATCGACCTCATCGACGAAGCTGCCAGTCTCATTCGCATGCAAATAGGCAGCTGCCCCCTTCCTATCGACGTACAAGAACGTGAACTGTCAAGACTCATCGTCAAGCAAGAAGCCCTGCGTCGAGAAGCTGGCGCTGATTCCGACAGCCAAATAGCCAAACTAGACAAAGAAGTCGCCGAGGTAAAAGACAAACTCGCCATCCTCAAAAAGCGCTGGGAGCAAGAGAAGAAGATCATCACTTCTCTCAAGGAAAAAAAGAACAAACTGGAAAGCTTGCGCTTCGAAGAAGAGCAGGCTGAAAGAGATGCTAACTACAATCGCGTCGCAGAAATACAATACAGCCTTATTCCTGCACTAGAAAAAGAAATTGAGGAAGCGCAACAAGCTCTGGCAGAAAAAGAGGACCGCCTACTTCAAGAGGAAGTCGATGAAGACCTCATCGCACAAATCGTGGCGAAATGGACGGGCATACCCGTAGAAAAAATGTTACAGGGAGATGCTGAAAAGCTCCTTCATCTGGAGTCTGTCTTACAAGAACGCGTAGTCGGGCAGGAATTTGCCATTACAGCCGTCAGCGATGCCATACGCCGCTCTCGATCAGGGCTCCACGACCCCACAAGACCCACCGGGGCCTTCCTATTCCTTGGACCAACGGGCGTTGGGAAAACCGAGCTTGCAAAAGCCCTCGCTGTACAACTTTTTAGTCAGGAAGAAGCTATTATTCGTCTCGACATGTCCGAATACATGGAAAAGCATAGCATCTCCAAACTCATAGGCTCTCCTCCGGGATACGTAGGCTACGATGAGGGTGGCCAGCTGACAGAAGCTCTACGCCGCCGTCCTTACGCCGTGGTACTCCTTGATGAAATCGAAAAAGCCCACCATGATGTCTTCAACATCCTCCTTCAAATTTTCGACGAAGGACGTATCACTGACAGCAAAGG
>JBLFWS010000129.1:0-9767 GCA_047611865.1 Chlamydiales bacterium | reverse complement strand
CCCCTCTTATCGGCTACGCTGCAGATGGCTTCCCCATCTATGCACGCTATGGCTACTCCGACCCTGAAGATTCAGACAGCCAAATTAAAAAACTAACTTCCAGCTACCGCTTAAAAAAGGGCAGTAGACCAGATGGTCCTGGTGGCGAATATGATGGCAGCTTTGTTGAAGACTACGAATATGTCAACGGCCAGGGTGACCTGGATGAATGCAATGGCCGTTTCGGAAAAACACCGGAATACTTCCAAGGAACATATCACTATTTCGTCACGGAGGAATTTCCCTTTATTCCAAGGTATTTTCATGGCACCCCTGATAACAGTTTTATGCGCCACGGACCAAGAGGAGGCATGCACAAACAGCCTCCACATCATAAACGCTTTAAGTAAAATAGAAGAGAGTAATGGTATTTTCCGCTCAAATAATGCTAGAAAAAACAAATTGCTGAAAAACTAGAAAAAGGCAGGTCGCATGAACCGTTTACATCAGTTGATGATGAACGAAGAGGGTTTCATCTTTGACCCCACCACGGGAGAAACCTTTACCGTCAACATAACAGGAATGATGATTTTAAAAGGCCTCAAGGAAGGAAAAACCAGTGAGGATGTCGCCTCGGAACTTGTAGAGAAGTTTGAAGTTTCCGTAGAAGATGCTGAAAGAGACATTGGAGACTTTGTCAATCATTTACGTATTCACAAGATAATGCAATAGGGATTATGAAAAAGAAAAAACAGATCATTGTTGGTGTTTCGGGTATTAACGCCGTAGACAATCCAGGTCCAGGTATAGGGATTGCCAGAGCCTTAAAAGAAGACCCTGAACTAGATATTAAAGTTGTAGGTCTCGCTTACGATGCCATGGAACCGGGGATATACCTGGACCAACTGATCGATAAAGCCTATCTAATGCCGTACCCATCAGGGTCTCATGAGGATTATCTTGATCGCCTTTATTACATCAAAGCAAGCTATGGAATGGACTTTATCATCCCCTCTCTTGACGCCGAACTCCCCTTTTACCTGAAGTACAAAGACGACATTGAAAAAGCAGGCATCAAAACTTTTATGCCGACTATGGAACAGTTTCGCTTAAGGGGTAAAGATCGCTTAGATGATGTGGCAAAAAAAATTGGCATCTTATGCCCAAAAACAGAAGTCGTCTCCTCCATAGAGGGACTTAGAAAAGCCATTGAAAACATCGGTTTTCCTGTCATGGTGAAAGGAGCATTCTATAAAGCCTATCACGCAAATACCGTCCAGAAAGCTGTAGAAATTTACGAAGAAATTGTCGCCGAATGGGGATACCCAATCATTGTACAAGAGGTTGTGAAGGGTGAGGAAATGAATGTCGTTGGCGTAGGCGATGGTGAAGGCGGCTCTTTAGGCTCCGTCGGAGTAAAGAAAATGTGGGTGACATCCCTAGGAAAAATTTGGACCGGAGTCACCATAAGAAACGAAAGCATGCTGACCGCTACGGAAAATCTTATGAAAGAGTTCTGCTGGAAAGGACCTTTTGAACTCGAATGCATGGTCAATAACAACGACGTATATTTGATAGAAATCAACCCACGATTCCCTGCCTGGTCTTACCTTGCTAAAGGTATTGGTATCCACCTGCCTTCAAATATGATTCGCAAAGCTTTTAACTTGGAACTCCTCAAACAAAAGGAGTATGAGGCGGGAAAATTGTATATCCGCTACACATACGAAAAAGTAACAGATATGAACTCTTTTCAAGATATGATGACAAAAGGGGAGCGCTAAAGTGAAAGCAAAATACGAGAAGCCGGTAATCCAAAAACATCAGACCGGCATGATGAACAAGTTTGGCAGTAGTCCTTTTTATCAGAAAAAAGTCCGAAAAGAGATAGAAGGGGTAACGATAGAGGAGCTAGTAGAAAAACACGGCTCACCGCTCTTTGTTTTTTCTGAGCAAAAAATCCGAAATAAATACCGGGAAGTCTATGAAGCCTTCTCCACCCGATATCCAAACATTCAGTTTGGCTGGTCCTACAAAACCAATTATATTGCAGCTATTTGTTCTATATTCCATCAGGAAGGGGCAATAGCTGAAGTCGTCTCTGAAATGGAGTATGACAAAGCCCGTAAACTCGGTGTTCCAGGAAAAGATATCATCTTTAACGGACCACAGAAATCCATGAAAGCTCTAGAGAAAGCTGTCATCGATGGCGCTATGATCCATGTGGATCATCTCGATGAAGTCAACGATCTCGAAAAAGTTGCCGACAAACTCAATAGAACCATCAAAATCGGCATCCGACTAAATATGGACACGGGTATATACCCACAATGGTCCCGCTTTGGAACCAACGTGGAGTCTGGCCAAGCCATAGAACTCGTTAAGAGAATTAAAAACGCCGGCAAGCTCGAAGTTAACGGCCTTCACTGCCATATAGGAACCTTCATTCTTGAGCCTAGTGCCTATGCCCAACAAGTAGAAAAAATGGTTAAGCTCAGTTACGAAATTGAAGAAATTGCGGGCTACACCATCGAATATCTGGATATTGGCGGTGGCTTACCTTCCATGATTAAACTTAAAGGGACCTATCTTCCACCAGAAGTAGGAATCCCCCCCCTTGATGATTACGCAGAGCAAATTTCCAACGCTCTATACAAACACCTCAAGCCAGGGGATTTCCCAAAATTGATCCTCGAAAATGGTCGAGCACTCATTGATGAGTCCGGATACCTTATTACCACCCTCACCTCTATGAAAAGGATGCCCGATGGCAGAAGAGTCTATGTGGTCGACGGAGGAGTAAACCTTCTCTTTCCCGCATTTTGGTATAAATATCAAATCGAGGTAGACAGAGAAATACAGGGAACTAATGAACAGTCTGTGATCTATGGTCCACTATGCATGAATATTGACGTGGTAGATGAAAGTATCTTGCTCCCACCACTCAGCCGCGGTACCCGACTAATCCTATCTCCCGTAGGAGCCTACAGCGTCACTCAGTGGATGCAATTCATTGAGTACCGTCCGTCTGTTGTTCTCGTAGGGAAAAATAAAACAGTGGATGTCATCAGAGAAGCTGAAGACCTGACAGATATAGAGCGCAGAGAAGTTCTACCAGAACGCCTTCGAAATATTGAACCGAAAAAAGAATAACGAAACCGGGACAGCATGAAACAACGTTTGCGGGCAATACTTCATAGTTATTCCGATATCCTTTTTCTACATAATAAGTTCATCGGAATAATCCTGCTCATTGCTACTTTGTATAGTCCAAATGTGGGGGTCGCAGGCATTATTTCCATAATTGCGTCCTACCTATTCGCCCGATTCATTGAAATGGGCGATGATTTTTTAGCTGCAGGATTTTATACCTACAACCCCCTCCTCGTGGGCCTGTCCATTGGCTCTCTGTTTATGATTACCCCGATAACAATTTGCTTCATTATTGCTGCGAGTATCTTTACCTTTGTCCTAACTGTTTCAATGTCGAGTATCTTTTCATACTACCTGAGGCTTCCGGTACTCAGCCTCCCTTTTGCCATAGTTAGCTCCATCGTCTATCTTGCGTCATCACAATTTTCAAACCTCTTTGTCACTAGTGGTTATGCTAATAGTCCTGGAGTTTTAGACTTTGCCTTTCCCTTTTGGCTTGATGGCTTCTTCAAATCTCTCGGGGCACTATTCTTTCTCCCTTATGTTCTTCCGGGAATGTTATTTGCCCTGAATATTCTAATTGTTTCCCGTATCCTCTTTCTGCTGGCAGTAGTTGGCTACTTTGCAGGAACCTTTATAACAGGAGCGATGGAGGGGTCTTACCAGCAGGCTTTCTCTCAAGTAATCAACTTCAATTATATTTTAATTTCCATGTCTGTTGGAGGAATCTTCCTTATCCCTTCTTTCAAAAGCTACACAATGGCACTCATTGCCGTGTTTACCTCCACTATTGTACTGGAATTTTCAAAAGTATTTTACATGCACTTTGGTATCCCCGGTTTTGCTTTTCCCTTTAACTTCGTTACTTTATCCTTTGTGTATGTACTTGGAACTGTAAATTTCTCCCTCATAGCAAGATACGTAAGAAAGACCCCCGAAGAAACTCTAGACTACTACCTCTCCCGAGTTCGCCGTTACAAGGGCTCAGCTATAACCCTGGCCTTACCCTTTTCTGGAAAGTGGAATGTATGGCAAGGCTTCGACAGTAAATGGACCCATCAACACTCCTTAAAACACGCCTATGATTTCGTCATCACAGGTCAAGACGGAAAAACGCACCGCAATACGGGTAGCGATGTCAAAGACTACTATTGCTTTCGAAAACCCGTTCTTTCTCCTATACGCGGAAGAGTCACAACAGTTGTAAACAACATAGATGACAATCCCATCGGGCAAGTGGATCAAGCAAACAACTGGGGAAACCTCGTAGTTATCCACGATCCACGAGGATATTACATCGAAATATCCCACTTCACAAAAGACTCTATCCTTGTCAAAAAAGGAGATTGGGTGGAAAGAGGAGTTCTCTTGGGCTTGTGCGGTAACTCAGGCTATTCTCCACAACCCCACATTCACATACAGGTACAAGCTCTTGAAAGTGTCGGATCATATACGATCCCCTTCAGCTTTATCAGTTATCTTTGCGAGAACAAATTTTTCTCTAACGAACTCCCCGATGAAGACAAAGTCATAGAGCCCCTTTTCGAAGACAAAACCCTCAATATCGCCACATCATTTATGCTTGATGATGTTTACAAGTACGAAGTTAGGCGCAATGGCTTAGTCGAAGGTAAAATTACTTTAGTGGTAAAAATTGCGGAGGATGGTACATTTTATTTTGACTCCGAAAAAGGTAAGCTTTACTTCGGGAAACACGAAGGAACTTTCTACTTCTACTATATGGACGGAAGTGATGAATACCTCAAAGCAATGTTTCTCGCCTTACCCAGATTGCCATTGGTAAAAAAACCGGGACTGTCCTGGAGCGACTACATCCCCATCAAAGTGATGGAACAAGGATGGAGGAAAGAAGTCGTCCAATTTATCAGTTCCTTTAACCACAGTTTCGGAGAAGTAAAGTCGACCCTTACTTTTACAGATGATCTCACCATAGAAGGTGAGATTTTCTCTAAGGAGTTACAAGTACAAAAGAAAACATTCGTGGAAATTGACAATGTTCTCGGTTTTAAGACAATACGTGTCGACAACCTTGAACTCAGGAGAGTAACAAATGAAAAAAATCGGGGCTAGCCTACTGGCAATCTTTACCCTATTCAGCAGTACCGTCTTTGGTTTAAGTAATGAAGAGATTCAGGATGCCTATTACAAATCGTATATCTACGAGCAACTTCAAGACAACGGCACAGCAATCGATGCCCTGACTGTTGTAGCACAAGTGTATCCTGAAGGCTACACTGTCAATCTCCGTCTCGGATGGCTGTATTACCTGAATAAAAATTATGCCAATTCGCTCCATCATTACACAATTGCCATGAAAGCTTCTCCTGACTCAATAGAAGCAAAATTAGGGTATACCTATCCTCTGCTAGCTCAGGACAAATTTGAACAGGTGGAAAGCATTGTGAATAAAGTCCTGCAAGCAGACTACTACAATTATTACGGCAACCTTACTTTGGTATATGTCCTGAGAAAACAGGAGAAATACGAGCTTGCCGAAAGCGTTTGTAGAAAGATGCTCACCCTCTTTCCCACCAACACTTCTTTTCTAGTAGAGTTAGCTCTAGCTGTCGAAGAAACTGGGGACAGAGCCGTTGCCAGTGGTATTTTTGGTGATGTCCTGATACTCGACCCGGAAAATCCTACAGCAAAAACTTATCTCGAACAAAATTAAACTTTAACGTGTGATCTCAAAAAGAAAGGTAAAACAAATGAAAAAATTTCTCACTGTTCTCCTAATGGGATTGACGATAACAGCAGGAGCTCTTGAAGCGGCCTGGAACCAAGAAACACAAGCCTACGATGCTGAATGGAAACTTGATGTAGTTCCCTATCTTGGATATCTAAAATATCATAACAACACGACAAAAGACACAGCTACAGTATTCGGTGTATATGAATACATCGGCTATGGATTAGAGCACTTGGTAGAACTTTCCCAAGACTACACAAAAATCGACCAGATGAATACGGATAACTACAAACAGCTGGATTTCACAGCCGTATATTCCAATTTCAGTATCCCCTCATGGAAAATGCGCGTCGGCGGTCACTACATTGATAATAACGATGTAAACTCCAATCACACATGGACAGGAATTCTTGGAGCACACTACATCGGGTCATACGATTTTGATGCAGGTTTAGATGGCTTTGTTTCCAAATATATGGCACGCACACCTACCCTCTGGGTTTACCAGTTCTCCCCTCACCTTGGCATTCCTTTTTGGAAAGAAGCGACATCTTCCTGGCGCAACGATATCTCAGGAAACTGGATATATCACAGTGAAAATACTGGACTAGCAGACAGGCACTTTTACTCAGTTGAAGAAACTGTTCACTATTACTGGGATAGCTGGACTCTCGGAGCGAACGCCTGGTTAGGAAAACAAAGCTTTGCCGTTCGTAAGGGAGGCTTTGCTGTATTCAACCTCGCCGAAGAATATACCGGTGGATTTGGAGCTGAAATTAAATATGCTTTGGATTTAAAGACAGCGCTTACCTTTAAAATCAATCGTGAAGAATTCAAAGAAATCTCCACTGATACCAAGACAAAAGTAGAAAACTTCATGTTTATGCTTGGCCACAGTTTCTAAATGAACTTTTGTGATGCCGATACCCAATTATTTAAGGGTCGGCATCACACAAAAAACAAATCGTGCAGAAGAAATATGGAAAAAATCAAAGAAAAATGGGAACAAGTCCTTTTCTACTGGTTCGGCTGCCTCGATGATGACCCTGAATTTTTCCCTGAAAAGCAAGCACTAGACTGGTTCACCAAAAACCAGGAGACAGAACGCTACATCACAGATACATTTACAGACCTAATGAACAAAGCCGAAAAAGGAGAACTCTCCCAATGGGAAGAGTCCCCTCGAGGTCGCTTGTGTTTAATTCTTTTACTCGATCAATTTCCCCGAAAGATATTTCATGGCAGCGCTAAAGCCTTTTCCTTTGACAGTATCGCTCTCAAACATACTATGGCTACCATTAGTTCGGGACACGACAAACTACTATTACCTATTGAAAGGGCTTTTGCATACTTGCCCCTACAACATGCTGAGTTACAATCCATGCAAAACTGGTCTGTAACAAAGTTCCATAGTCTTTCTGATATAGCCCCTGATAAGCACAAAGCTAAATACGACGAATTTCTCAATAATGCAATTGTAGAAAGAAACACTATTGTAAAATTTGGACGCTTCCCCGAACGCAATGATATTTTAGGGAGAGCGTCCACTCCAGAAGAAATCGAGTTTCTAAACTCCTTTAGGAATCGTTAAAAAATAACTTGATCGATTCCTTACTTCATAAAACCCTTCAAACCATCGAAAAGGCCTTTGGCGTCATCTTGAAGCTTTTTGCCTGTCTTTTTTAGAGACTCTCCAATATCTTTCACCTGCCCTTCAAGAAGTTGAAAATTCTGAACAAATATCTTGTCTGTTACCATAAAGACGTCTTTCGCAAGTCGACCAAGAACAACTCTTACATCTTCACCATCTTTTCCCAGGTCATGAAGTTCAATGGGAGGCAAAGGAAGAGAGATCCCCTCTTTTTCCACTTCTAACATCTCCATTCTAAGCTTCCCTTGAGCAATCAGGAAGTGTTTAATCATAAGGCCCTGCCCATCCGTCGCAACGTCCTTAGAGGCTCCATGAGAGTTCTCCGCTGGCTTACTACCACCCGAGAACTCCTCGATGTTAGCTAGAAGAAGCTGAATATTATTTGTCCCCAAAATCTTTTGTTCATATAGAACCTCAAGCCCTATGATCGAAACATCTTCAATGACGATTTTATCCCGAAAAAAGCTTCCCAGTTCTACATCTAGATTAATTCTTTCAAAATAGAGGGCTCGATCATCGCTAAATCCCTTAGGATTGGCTATGTACAGACCTTTGACCTCAATCCGCCCTTCCATAAAAGATACATTCACATCTTCTAGACCAGCTTCTGTCTGTGTCATCTTTGGAAGCAATGTATTCACTGCAGTCTTCACAATCATACCCGCAGATAAAACCACGACTCCCAAAAGGAGCAAGGCACAGGCAGATGTAATTATTAAAACTTTGACAATCAATCCCTTCATATAATTCCTCTCGGTTCGCATAACATACATGGATATGTTATCGACACAAGTGCCTTTTTGTTTAGGAAATTATACTAAAGATTGCCTCGTTAGAAAGCCGTAAAAGCTAATCGTCATGAGAAACTAGCTTTTTCAATCCAAAAACCCCGATAGCGTGCCGATTGTCAGAACTTGCACTGAAGTTTCCTCCGGCTTCTGCAGCTTGAACACCATAAAACTGCCCTCTAAAGAAGCCACTACCGCTATTATTCAAAGTAGAACTTCCTTGAAACGAATAACTTAAAGAAGCCGCAGAACGAATCATCTGGATTTTGTCACTACCCAGACCCACCTCTCCTGTCATGGCACCATTTCCAAAGTCTACATTTAATGAAGTCGTTCCAAATTGAATCGTAGGCTGCTCACCTGAGTTAAATACTGAACCCATTGCAGGTCCTGTATAAGTCACAACGTTAGAGGCCCCATTTCCTATCAATGCGTCCAGGTCTGAAATAGAGGTATAATTACTGGAGCTACCAAAGCTTGTATAACCAAACAGGCGTTGCCTCGGACTTTCAGACTGCTGGACAGCCCATAATCCCCACCCAACATACTTCATGTCGTTAAGTCCTGGTACGCCTGCAAGATAACTGTTTTCATCTTCAATACTGCTGATACTCAGATAATTTTCCAGGGTCCTTGAAGAGCCATTCAAATTAGTAAAGAAAGCATCTTTACTAATAAAGACCTCTACTCGGGTATCATAAACCGGGATAGGCCCAACTGAGCTCCCTCCTTTTACCTCCTGAAAGTTCAAATGAAAATCAGAATTTCCTGTTACCGTAAAAGTATTGGAGGTCTCATTTTGCGGAATCATTGCTGCTCCGCTTTCACTAAATACAACTCCTACGGTTTGCCCTACGAGATCCAAAACTGTATAGTCGTTGATATTATCTGTTGAAGCCGTACGACGAGCAACTGCGACAGCAGAAGAAAACTGATCACTATTGAAGCTTCTCTCGTATACGGAAAAGATTGTCTCTGCCCCTGTTCCAGCAAATTTCCCTTTTCTAAGTTCCGGAGAAACATCTTCAGCATAGAATAAGCCTTCCGTAATACGCTCACTATTACTCCCAAAAAGAGTATATAAAGTGACATCTGTTGCAAAGCCACTAGCTGTGAGAGCACCTCCAAGTTCATCAGAAATGAGAAGAGCTCCTTGTTCAGGAAAAAAGGCTACTGAGTGGTACCTTGGTGTTGAGCTGCTACCAAAATCCCAGCCTGTAACAGATAAGCCTACTTCCTGAGAAAGGCTTCCTGCGGCTTTCTGCAAGTTTTGTACGGTTATGCCAGTATAATACGAATAGCGATCTGTGATCCCTAACTGTTCTTGTATAGTACTTCCATTTGATACAGGGGTTATCGCAGCAATTCCCACTGAAAAGGAGTTTCATTAAACCTTAAGGCAATAGCTAATTTTAAAAGGATTTTGACGCAAGAAATCCTAAAGACTTGTGAAAGCTTTGTTTGTGAAGAGTAAATTTAGAAGTCG